>JANNCZ010000113.1:0-4475 GCA_031387185.1 Burkholderiales bacterium | reverse complement strand
GGCGAAGTCGAACGCCGGATCGCCGTACCACGCACATTCAGCGTCGAGAAAAACGGGGACGCTCACGCCATCGCGCGTGGCGCACAAAATGTTTTTCGGGCTGATATCGCCATGCACCAGCGCGCGCTTGTTCGCCCGCGTCGTCTCGACCAGGGCTTGCAAGGCACCTGCAACCTCGGGATGCTTCTGCCCCGCCGCGACCAGATAGGCTTCAAGGCGGATGGGATAAAAAATGTGATCGGTGGCGAAGCGCTCAGCGATGGCGGCGTCTCCTGCGGTCGCCGCATGGATGCGCCCGATGCCGCTGCCCACCCGCTCGGCAAACTCCGGGTCAATCACGCCATCGCGCAATTGCGTCTTCCACACCGGGTGCGCGGCAGGCTCCAGATACTCCATCGCAAACCAGCCATCGGCTGAATGATCGGCCAGCACCTGCGGCACGCTGCCGGGCGCGATGCTGTGCGCCACCTTGAGCCATTCGACTTCGCTGCGATTGCGCTCCACCGGCGCGCGCCAATCGGCAGCGACCTTCAGTTTTTCGAGTGCACGCTTGACGCAAAAGCGCTGCGTGGCAGTGCTGATCAGAGCAATGTCCGACGACACGCCGCCCGCGAGCGGCTTGATGGTGACGTCCTCGCCTGCCTTTATCAAACCTGCCTGTTGCAATGTTGCTTGTAGATCATTCATCGCCATTTGCTCATCGCGCAAATTTTGCGCGCATCGTCCGCCAAGTAAGGGTCAAGCTTACCGCGAGCAGGCTCGCTGCTGCGCCAGCAAAAAACGCCGTGGCCGGCCCCCGTGCTTCGACCAGCGACGCGAACGCGAAGAAGTACGCGACGAAGCCGATCAAGCCGGTGAGAAAACCGGACAACAGCCGCGCGGTGGCATCGGCACCGTAGAGCACCAGGGTGAACACCGGCAGCACCGACGCCGTGATCGGAAACGCCAGCAGGATGCCGCTCACGCGCGCACCGAAGGTCTCGGCCCCAAGCATCACCGCCGCCGCCAGCGCCAGCGCCGCGCCAATGCGCACCGCCATCTCAAACGGCGGAATGTGCGGCACCACGGCGCTGCTTTGCGTGCGCGGCATCAAGGCGGCAAACAGCACCAGCTCAGCGAGCGCCAGCACCGCACCACCCGCGCCCTTGATGAGCATCGCGCTCATCAAAAGTTCGGTGGCTATGCATCCGCTCCACGCACACAGCAGGCAAACGAGCGCATGCGCGGGCTTCGGAATCGACTTCGGCAGCGGCACGCGCGCAAGCCAGGCGTAGACCAGGCAGTGCACGCCCATGGCCGGTGCCACGCTCATCGTCACCCATGACAACTCCGCGATGAACGCACGCGGCGCATCAATGGAGAGGAACAACACAATCGGCCCGGCAATGAGCGGAAAGCCGCTGATCAAGCCGGAGATGCGATGTCCCCAGCGGCGGCCTGCCCAGCTTGCGAGCCAGATTACGACCGGGACCGCGATGAGCTTGATGACGATCATGCGCGCAATCGGTAGAGTAATACGCAGGAGAATCCGCGCGGTAATCCGTCGCAGCTGCGAACCAGCAGCGCTGGCGCGGTGGCATCACGCAGCAGAGTGAACGTAACGCAAGCCAGGCACGCCCCCGCCAACAGCGTCTTCAACACCCCAACTGCGCCGCCAAATCGTTGAAGTCGTGCGCGTTGTAGTCGAAGCGTTTCTCGTAGGCGCCGTCGTACTTGCCTGATTTGAAAAAGGCCGGGCCATACTCCAGTGGACGCGGCACAAAGCAGGTCATCAAGCCCGCCTTTTTTGCGCCATCGAGATCACTTTTGTGCGCCGCGACCAGCATCACCTCGGCCGGCTTGAGGCACAACATTTTCGGCGCCTGGAGATAACACTCGCGATCCGGTTTGTAGTGGTGTACCCACTCGGCAGAGAACACCAAGTCCCAGGGCAGGCCAGCGAACTTGGCCATATTGGTCAGCAGCGCCACATTGCCATTGGACATGGTGCCGAGGATGTGCCTGGTCTTGAGACGTTTGAGGCCGCGCGGTGAATCGGGCCAGCCGTGCAGGCGGTGCCACATCGAGTTAATCAACCGGAGATCCGCAGCCACCAAGGCTTTGCGTGGTTTGCTTCTCTGCGTTTTTTTGTTGAATTGGGGCAGCAGGGCTTTCAGCGCCATGAGGTGCAACGCATCAAGCATCATCCACGGCAACTCGCCACGGCGCACCTTGTGCATGTTGGGCTGATACGCGCCGCGCCAGGCATCGACCAGACCTTCCCAGTCAATGCTCCAGCCGCGTGATTGGTTGAGGGCGCGCCCCTCGGTGATGATCGAGCCGCGCCAGTCGACGCAGGTACCGAACACGTCGAACACCAATGCCTTGGGAAGGTTTTTCATGATGCGCCTTTGCGAGTGAAATTTGCCGGGGGAGAACACCGGCCCGCAGTTTATACGGCGCGCCCTCCGCGCTATGCCGCCTTCTTCAACTGCGGCGCAAACGCCGCCTCCATCTCGCGGCGGATTTTGTAGGCCGGCAGGGTTTCATCCATCGCCACATCGTCCCACGTCAGGCTCTGCCCTTTTTTCACCGGGCGGATCACCTTGACTTCATGCGCGAGGCCGAGCGGCAAACCTCCCGCCGCGTGCGATTTTTGTGCCTGAAACAATTTGCCCCACACGGTGTAGCCGCCTTCACCGTCAAGCATTTCGCCAGGTTTCAAATCACGCTTGGCGGTGGCGACCACGTCGGCGTTCCAGCCAATCGCCGCGCCGGTGGATTCCCCGCGCACCGCCACGCTCGCCACTGAAATGCCGACTTCAAGACCGATCAAATGCCATCGCTTGTAGAGACACGCGTAACGCCCCGAAGGATCGGTGCGCACCATGTATTCCTTGAAACAGTTGCGTACATACTCGGTCTCGCCCTCGAACACCACGAAGACACCAAAGCGAATGTCGTAAGGAATAACACGGCCATCTTTTTCGAGGGACGAAATCACCTCGACCTGGCCCTTTTGATGCAGCACACCGCCTTCACTGATCGGGCGGCACACGAAGGGAATGTCATCGACTGAGGCCGGCGGATAGAGCAAGCCATCCGGCGGCGCGATCAGGCCAGTGGCGTTGCACACCGCCGTGCTCTCAATCGACGGCTTGGAGCCGTCGAGAAAGGAATTGAACATTTTCGGATTGAGGCCACCGATGCGCGCAGTTTCGGGCGAGAGGCCGTAGTGGCCCCATACCGTATCGGGCGTGGACTCGGAAAAATGCGGCAGCCACTTGTGGCCGCGTCCGGCAGCGACTACGGAGAACCCTGCCGTGCGCGCCCAGTCGACCAGATCGCAAATGAGCGCGGGCTGGTCACCATAGGCGAGGCTGTAGACCACGCCGGCCTGCGCAGCTTTTTGCGCCAGCAAGGGGCCGCAGAAAGCATCCGCCTCGACCGTGACGTTGACGACAT
This sequence comes from Burkholderiales bacterium, assembly GCA_031387185.1. Taxonomy (GTDB): domain Bacteria; phylum Pseudomonadota; class Gammaproteobacteria; order Burkholderiales; family JAEUOS01; genus CANJDH01. Next base: position 1,031 of record JANNCZ010000113.1, on the reverse strand, counting down.
GTTTGCCGTACTTGAACGCGGCGAGAATATGATCCACCGCCGCCACCGGGTTGCCGGTGCATTCGACGATGATTTCGATCTCGGGGTTTGCTACCAGCGCTTCCCAATTCTCGGTGACAAACGTATTGCCTTTGGCGATTGCGTCTGCAAACGACGCAGCGGCCGACTGCTCTGTCTTCCAGCCCACGCGCGCGAGATTGGCCTTGGCGTTGGCGGGGGACAAATCGGCAATGCCAACCAGATGCACGCCCGGTGTATTCGGCACTTGCGCGAGGTACATCGAGCCAAACTTGCCCGCGCCGATGAGGCCAATGCGCACCGGCTTACCGTCGGCCTGGCGCTTCAACAGTTTTGCGTAGAGATTCATCTCAGGCAGCCTCTCGCATGGGGGTATCGGCCAGGCCGTGCAATTCTTCTGCAGGGGTACCGTTCTTCCACGGCGTTGCCACCGGATAGTCTTTCAACAAGCAATCATCAGGCAGGCATTGAAGTGCATCAAACTGCCGGTGCGCGATGAAGCCGGGGCGCTTAAAGCGGCGAATGTGATTCGATACCGCGCACAGCGACAGGTAAACGTTGACGCGATTCCAAGGTGACAGATTGGAGGTCGATGCGTGCACGAGGCAACCGTGGAACAGGATCATCGACCCCGGTGGGCCTTTGGGTGCGACGATGCCGCCCTTGAGGCCACCGGCTTTCTCCACCATCTCCTTGATGTTCTGGTTGTTGATGGTCCACAGCGGATAACTGGTAGTCGAAGTGTCGTGCCCGGCGTCGAGCACGCCGGCCTTGTGGCTGCCGGGGATGAACATCAGCGGGCCATTGAACTCGTTGGTGTCGTCGAGAAAAATCGCCACGTTCATCGCGCGTGCGCTCGGCATCTGGTCGTCATTCATCCAGGTGCCGTAGTCCTGGTGCCACTGCCACACGTCGCCATCAAAGGCCATCTTGCCGTTGATTTTGAACTGGTGCATGTAGACGTCTTCGTCGAACAACTGCTTGATCGGCTCGACCATGCGCGGGTGGCGCGC
>JANNCZ010000101.1:0-5478 GCA_031387185.1 Burkholderiales bacterium | reverse complement strand
ATGCACGCCGCGTGAGTAGGGGCCTGAGCAATCGAAGTGCGAGATCAGCTTGGGTGTCTCGGGTGTGCTGATGTCGAAGATGTCAAACCCGGCCGGTTTGAGATTGACCGTTTTGGTCTGATACGCAACGACCATGAGGTCCCCCACCACGTCGAGCGAGTTGGAGCGCACCTGCATGTGCGGCAGCTCGGTTTGCACGACGAGCTTGGGCGCGCGCGGATCGCTGACATCGACGCCGGTGAAATTCTTCGGTGCGGATTCGTGCGCCATCCACATGATGCGGCGGCCGTCGCGCGTCTTTTGCATCGCCATGCCTTCGCCCATGCCGCCGAAGCCGGCGAGCTCGTGGTGCGAGAGCAGCTTCATGTTGAGAGAGAGCGTTTGGTCGGCGCGGCCGGCGGGTTTCGGTGTGGAAAGTGACATGGGAGGCTCGAAGTGGAGGGGACTCGTTATTTAGCAAGCGATAATATAGACTATCGCAGGAACGCAGAAATTGACCTGTGCCAACAATAAAGGAGACAGCATGACCCAGCATTCAAAAGGAATTGGTTTCGCGCGACACGCAGCGGGCGCGGCGTTCGGCGCGGCACTCTGCGTACTGTCACTGACGGCCCTTGCGCAAACCTTTCCGGACAAGCCTGTCAAGTTGGTGGTGACCTACCCACCCGGTGGCAGCTCTGATCTGATGGCGCGCATCATGGGCCAGAAGCTCAACCAGGTGTGGGGGCAGCCGGTGGTGATCGAGAGCAAGCCCGGAGCGAACGGCTCGATCGGTACGGAATATGCCGCACGCCAGCCTGCCGACGGCTATACGTTTTTGATCGGCAACCTTCAGGCAATGTCGGTAAACCCGCTGCTCAATAAAGTCCCCTACAGCATCGAAAAGGATTTCATTCCGATTTCGCTGACCACCACCGGCCCCAACATTCTGGTCGTGCCGGCCGCGTCGCCATTCAAGACACTGGGTGAACTGGTGAGCGCTGCGCGCGCCAAACCAGGCACCATCAACTTCGCCACCAGCGGCCCCGGCAGTCTCTCCCATTTGGCTGCCGAACTGATGATGCGCCAGGCCAATATCAAGATGGCGCACATTCCGTACAAGGGCGGCGGTCAGGCCATCATTGACGTGATTGCCGGCCAGGTGCAACTGATCGTGTCGGATGCTTTGCCGGTGGTGCAGCATCTCAAGTCGGGCAAGGTGCGTCCGCTGGCGATCACCAGCGCCAAACGCTCGCCGCTGTTTCCGGACATTCCAACATTTGCTGAAGCGGGCTTGCAAGGTCTGGTGGCGGTCAATTGGTGGGGTGCCTTTTTGCCCGCCGGAACGCCGCAGCCAGTGGTCAACAGCTATCAACAGGCGCTCTCCAAGATCATGGTCGATGCCGACCTCAAAGACCGCTTCGCTGGTCTGGGCGTAGAAGCGCACGTCACCACGCAGGACGAGTTCCGCACATTCATGGCCAATGAAAAGGCGATGTACACCAAACTTATTTCCGACAACGGCATCAAGGGCGAGCAGTAACACTCTCCCCATCCGGCATACAAGTGATGACACAGCTTCCCAGCCAGCGCGTTCCCTACTCACCGATCATCGATCGTCCCAAACTGGTGGTGCCCGATGGCGGGCGCATGCTGGTGTGGGTGATTGTCAATGTCGAGCATTGGGGCCAGGAGCGCCCAATGCCACGCATGGTGCTATCGCCGCCAATGGGGCAGGCGATGCAGCCAGACTTGCCCAACTGGGCCTGGCATGAGTACGGCATGCGTGTCGGCTTCTGGCGCTTGTTTGATGCGCTCACGACGCGCAAGATCGTGCCGACGCTGGCGATCAACGGCATCGTCTGTCAGAGCTATCCGCCGGTCGCCAAGGCGGCGCATGACGCCGGGTGGGAGTTCATGGGCCACGGCTTCATTCAGGGGCCGATGCATGCGGTGGCCGATCAGCGCCAGTCGATCATCGACACCGTGGATGCGATCCGCAATTTCACCGGCAAGCCGCCGGTCGGGTGGGAGAGCCCGGGGCTTACCGAAACCGCGGACACCATCGACTATTTGTCTGAAGCCGGCATTGAATACGTCGCCGATTGGGTGTTTGACGATCAGCCGGTGTGGATTCCCGCTCAGCCGAAGCCGGTGTTGTCGGTACCTTACAGCGTGGAGATCAATGACATTCCGATGATGCTGTTGCAAAGCCACACAGGCAGCGAAATGTATGAGCGCGGGGTAGCGCAGATTGACCGTTTGTGGGCCGAGAGCGCCACGATTCCCCGCGTGATGGCGATCAGTGTGCACCCCTACATCACTGGTGCACCGCATCGCATTGCGATGTTTGAAAAGCTGCTTGATTACGTGCTGGCCAAACCAGGCGTGGTGATCCGCACTGGCGCGGCGATCAACGACTGGTATCGCGCGCAAGTGCCCGCGCCGCGATGAGCAAGGTGTCCGTTACCCGTAACACGGTGGCGGCCAAGTCTGCGCCGGTTACCGCGCGCCGTCCTGCCGCGCGCAAGGAATCGGGGCGCATTCCGGCGGCCAAGGCGCGCCTGTCTCCCGCCGACCGCGAGCGCCAGATCATCGACGGTGCCATTGCCTATTTTTCAGAAGTCGGTTTCTCAGGCCAGACCCGTGAACTCTCCAATCGCCTCGGCATCACGCAGCCGTTGCTTTACCGCTACTTTTCCAGCAAACAAGCGCTGGTCGATCGCGTCTATCAAACGGTGTTTGAAGGGCGCTGGAACCCTGCCTGGCCCGGCCTGCTCAGCAATCGCGCGATACCATTGCGGGAGCGCTTGATCGAGTTTTACCGTCAATATTCGGCGGCCACTTACCGCCCCGACTGGATCCGCATCTACATGTATGCCGGGCTGTCAGGGCCGGTGCTCAATCAGCGTTATATCAAGCTGATCCGCCGCGAGTTGATGCCGGTGTATTGCCGCGAGTTGCGCGACTACTGTGGCGTGAAGGATGACAAAGCGCCGGTGGCTGATGAAGAGGTGGAGTTTGTCTGGAGCCTGCACGGCGGACTGTTTTATTACGCTGTGCGCCACAACATCTACCAAATGCGCATGCACGTGGACTTCATGTCCAAGGCCGCCTGGGCCATCGACAATTTTTTGGCCGGTGCAAAGACCACTTATCCGCGGCTGCTCGCAGCGGTGTCGAGCACGGCAAATTTGCCGCCGCAAAAAAGCAAAGGGTCACGCGCGCGCTGATCGAGGGCATCGACGCGCGCAATCACGATCACGTGATCGCCCTCGGCATGCAGGGAGTGGGTCACGCAGTCGAAGGTGGCGACGCACTCGCCGAACAGCGGAATATTGTTGTCGTTGATGACGTGGGCGATGCCGTCAAACTTGTCGGGAATGCGGCTGGCAAAGCGTTGCGCGAGAGCCTCCTGGTCGTGGGCCAGCACGTGAATCACATGCCGAGCACCCAGCGCAAAGTGGGCAAGACTTGGTGAGGTCGTGGCGAGGCTCCAGAGCACCAACGGTGGCACGAGCGACACCGAACTGAACGAATTGATGGTGATGCCGACCGGCTCGCCGGCGGCAGTGCGTGTCGTCACCACTGCAACGCCAGTGGGAAATCCGCCGAGTGCGCTGCGAAATTGCCTGGTGTCGAAATTCACTTGCGGCTCAGCGCGGAGCGCGGCGTGCGCACCGGTTTCTTTGCCGCCGGCCTGGTGGCTGGCTGCGCAGCCGCCTTCGAAGCAGTCTTGGTTACAGTCCTCGCCGCTCCCGTCCAGCGCTCCAACACGGCATACACCGCAGCCGTGTCGTCCTGCCCATGCCCCAACGCCATACCGGCGTTATAGATCGGCACGGTCGCGGCAAACAGCGGCGCTGGTGTGTCAGTGGCAGTGAGTGCCTCGTGAATCAGGTGCATGTCTTTTTGCCAGGTGGAAATCTTCATCGTGGCTTCGTTCCATGAGCGCTTCACCATCGACGGGCCGCGCACCTGAAACATGCGCGAGCCGCCCGCGCCATCGGCGACAACCTTGACGATTTGTGCGGCATCCAGTCCCGAGCGCACGCCCATCAAAATCGCTTCCGCCGTCGAGACATTGTGAATTGCCACCAGCAGATTGGCCACCAGCTTCATGCGCATGCCGTTGCCAAACGCACCGACGTCATAGCGCACGCGCGCGAAACCATCGAACACCGCAGCGAAGGACTTGATCGCCGCCGCATCGCCACTCGCATACACCGCAAGGTCGCGCGTGCGGGCCTGCGCGCCAGTGCCAGAGAGCGGGCAGTCGAGCAGGGTGATGCCGTGCTTCTTGAGCAACAACATGACGCGGCGCTTGTCGGTTTCGGGCAGGGTGCTGCACTCCACGGCAATCGTGCCCCTGGGTGCAGCGGCGATCAACTGGGCGCACACGTCATCCAGTGCGGCGACGCTCGGCAATGACAACACGATGTGGCGGCTGTTGCGCGCCACTGCGGCGGCATCCTTGCAAGGCTGGCCTCCGGCCGCTTTCAAGGCAGCGCGTGCCGCAGGCACCGGGTCGCAGCCGTAAACCTTGAAGCCGGCCTTGACCAGATTGGCGGCAATTGCCGAGCCCATGATGCCCATGCCGATCACGCCCGCAATGGCGGGAGCGGATGACTTTTTTGCAGCGGCAGCGGTGACCATGAGGGCATTTCCTAATTGAGCTATCGATAAATTAAGCGTACCATAGTTTGTCAGCAAATCATCTGCGGGTTGCCGATCATCAGCGTATTGCCAGCACGGTCACAACCAACATCCCTCATTTCATTCAAGGACGAAAACATGTCGCAGCAACCGGTACGCGTTGCCGTTGTGGGATACGGCTGGTGGGGCAAGATCATCACCAACACATTGGCAGACAGCACGTGGCTGCATGTGGCGAAGGTGGTGGAGCCGGATGCCGCTCCTCGCGCTGCCGCCTTGACGGATGCCGCAGCCGCGCAGGGTGCAGCCCCCGCTCCGGTGGTCACCGCGGACTTCAACGATGCCATCGCCGACCCGCAGATCGAGGCAGTCATCCTCACCACGCCGCACCGTTTTCACGCCGATCAGATCAAAGCCGCTGCGCGCTCTGGCAAACACGTGTTTTGCGAAAAGCCGCTGTGCACTACTTTTGCTGATGCGAGTGCGGCGATTGCCGCGACACGCTCGGCGGGCGTGGTGCTGGGCATTGGGCACGAGCGCCGCTTTGAGCCAGCGGTAATCGAATTGCGCCGCCGCATTGCCGCTGGTGATCTTGGCACCGTATTGCAGATTGAAGCCAATTTCGATCAGGATAAATTCCTCGCCTTGCCGCCGGACAACTGGCGTCTCTCGAAGGAGCTGGCACCGGTGGGGCCGCTATCGGGCACCGGCATCCATCTGGTCGATCTGTCGATCGCCATCCTCGGCCCGGCCGAGTCGGTGTGGGCGCGGCTGTCGACGCGCGGCACACAGTTTGCCAATGGCGACACGCTCGGCATCATGCTCGGGTTTTCCAATGGTGCT
>JANNCZ010000041.1:0-6237 GCA_031387185.1 Burkholderiales bacterium | reverse complement strand
CCAAGGGCACCCCACGCGCGGTGGTGGACAAACTGGCGATAGAGACGCAGCGCATTCTCAATCTGCCCGACGTGCGCGAGCGCTTTGCCGCGCTCGGTGCCGAGCCGGTGGGGTCAAGCCCCCAAGAGTTTGCGCAGCATGTGCAGCGCGAGATCGCAAAATGGGCGGCCGTGGTCAAGCAGAGCGGCGCGAAAGCAGATTGACGCGGGTGTGTCGCGGCGCGAACGCACCCGCAACAGCATCGAGCAATGTGAATCCAAGGAGAACCCGCAATGGAAACGTCGAACAAAACCGCGCGTGAACTTTTCGAGGCGGTGAAGAAAAACCCCACGCGCAAGCGCTTCGGCTTCGGCGCACGGCCCGCGTTGATCAATGTCGATCTGCAAAAGGCCTACACCTGCGTCGGCGAGTTCGCTACCGCGTACGAAACCGACCCCAAGCAACTCGACTACGTCAATCAGCTCGCTGCGGCGATGCGTGCCAAAGGCTTTCCGGTGATCTGGACTTACGTCGCCTACATGGAGTCAGGCGAAGACTGCGGCGTCTGGGGCACGCGCACCAACACGCCAGACTCGCTGCAAAACATCAAGGTGGGATCACGCCGGTGCGAATTCGACGACCGTTTGGTGATCGACCGTACGCGCGACATCATCATCAACAAGCGCATGGCCTCGGCATTTTTTGAAACCAATCTCGGCTCGCTGTTCAACTTCCACCAGATCGACACGGTCATCGTCACCGGTGGCTCCACCTCGGGCTGCGTGCGCGCCACGGCAGTCGACAGCCTGCAGCGCAGCTACCGCACGATCGTGCCGGAAGAGACCACCGCAGACAAACACGAGAGTCCGCACTTTGCCAATCTCTACGATATGGCGTTGAAGTATTGCGATGTGATTCCGGTAGGCGAGACGATTGCGCATCTGAGTGTGATGCCAGCGAATCGGGGTTGAGCGCAAAGTCGTTGGTCAGAAACGTGATGTGTTTGCCGGACTCCTCGTCCTTGACCACCACCCAGAGCAAAGTGGCTGGGTAGTTCTTGCTCGAATAGCACACAGTCAGCACGTCAGTCCGGTCGTGCAGCGCATTGGTCTTGGCCCGGTCGACAGACTGCGAGTAGCGCCGCCTGCGTTCGCAAAAGCCCCAAAGTCTGCACTTCGACTTTCAAACCCGGACCCAATAAATTCGCTTGTTTCATCCCATCAATCATCAATCCATATCCGTCTCTCGTGAAAATGTGGGCACATTACTGATGCTTATTGAACACTTGATCCGCACATCAATCCGCACCGTGCCAAACTGGCCCGAACCGGGCGTGATGTTCCGCGACATCACACCACTGCTGTCGGATGCAAATACGTTTCGGCACATCATCGACGCATTCGCCGCGCACTTTCGCGATCAGCGCATTGACGCCGTCGCCGGCATTGATGCGCGCGGTTTCGTGATCGGTGCTGCGGCCGCCTACGCGATGAACCTGGGCTTCGTGCCGGTGCGCAAAGCGGGCAAGCTGCCGTTCGAGTCGCTCACCGAGGAATACGCACTGGAGTATGGCAATGCGTCGATCCAGGTTCACACCGACGCGATTGCGAAAGGCGCGCGCGTGTTGCTGATCGACGACCTGATCGCCACCGGCGGCACCATGCTGGCGGCGGTGCGCTTGCTCGAACGCTTGGGGGCCGGTGCAATTTTGCCCGCCGCGATCATCGACCTGCCTGACCTCGGTGGCTCGAAAGCCTTGGTGGACAAGGGTTTTCGGCCATTTACGCTGTGCGCCTTTGGCGGGCACTGAACCTACGGGGAAGCGCTCAGAACGTGTACTTGATCCGCGCCGACCAGCTATCGCCCTTGGCGGGCACGGCGTTGGGAGTGGCCAGCGTATTCACGTTTTCGTAATCGACGCGCAGGCCCCAGCTATCGCTGAACGAGTAGCGCAGCCCGACTCCCGCACGCGCGCCCTCGCTGCGTGCGCCGCCGAGCGGGCCGCAGGCTGCTGACAGGCAATAGGGCGAGGCATTGATCTCGTTGCGGCCATAGCCGAGTTTGCCGAATAGCGACAGGCTGCGCGTCAGGGGCAAGGTGCCGGTGGCTGCTACATCAACCTGTGAACCGCGCGCAGCCAATCCGCTTGGGGTACTTGCGGATACCACTGGTTTGGCACCCGCCAATCCGGCGGCGCGGCCCCAATTGGAATAATTGAACTCGGCGCCCCAGGTCTCGGTGAATTGATAGCTGCCGTAGGCCTTCCACTCACCGGCGCGCTTGTCCGCCACGGCCACTGACGGTACGGCATCGCCGGCGGCCAGTCTGAATTTGGGTTGATCACCCTTGCCGCCGGGAACCGCCATGCCATTGCCGGCGTAACCTTGTGCGAGCGCGGCGGCGCTCAGCAACACCCCCACAGCCACAACACCTGCGCGCACCATGAACCGCTGAGTTCGAACAGCGAAATGAGTCTTATCGGCACTGCTGCAAAACCTGCTGCGGGCGGGATTCACCGGAGCCTCCTGAAGAGGTACCTTGGCAGGCCATTCTATGCCCTTGGCGGGCAAGCTTCAAGCATGATCGGCTCTGGAAACCGCTTGCAGACCCCTTTTGCGGCACGCAAACAACAGGCGCTGCTTCGGCCACCGCTCGGGCCACCGCTTTGGCCACCGCTTCGGCCGCCGTTTGCGCCGCTCCCTGGGCCGTTGCTTTGGCGACCGCACGGACTGCCGCCTGGGTCACCGCTTGCGCCGCCGTTCGCGTTATCGTTGCCGTCATGATCGATATCTTTGACTACGTGATCGTTGGCTCCGGCCCGGCCGGCTCGCTGCTGGCCAAGCGCCTGAGCGAAGGCGGCGCTGCAACCGTCTGCGTACTTGAAGCCGGCCCGCGCGATACCAGCCGCTATGTGCGCATCCCCGCAGGTTTTGTGAAGCTGCTCTACAACCCCGCGCTGCTGTGGCAATACCAGAGCGAACCCAACCCGGCTACGGCGGGGCGCGAGATCCGCATGGTTCAGGGGCGCATCGTCGGCGGGTCGAGCTCGCTCAATGGCCTGGTCTACAGCCGCGGGCAGGCCGAAGATTTCAACGACTGGGCAATGGCCGGCAACACCGGCTGGAGTCATGCCGAGGTGCTGCCCCATTTCATGCGCGCCGAGCGCCGCATCGGCGTGGGCGACGATGCCCTGCGCGGGCGCGCGGGCGAGATGCCGGTGACTGACCCGGACTGGCGTCATCCCCTGTGCGAAGCCTTCATCACTGGCGCTGGCGAGTTGGGCATCCCGCGCAATGCCGACCACAATGGCGCGCAGCAGGAAGGCGCGGGCTATTTTCAGCGCAACATTCTGGAGGGCCGCCGCGTGAGTTGTGCTGACGCGTTTTTGCATCCCGCCGTGCGGCGCGGCGGGGTGGACCTGCGGGTCGAGGCCCACGCCAACAGCATAGTGTTCGAAGGACTGCGCGCGGCAGGCGTGCGCTATGCGCAGGGCGGACAGGTGCGCGGCGTGCGCGAAGTGCGCGCGCGCCGCGAGGTGATAGTTTGCGCGGGCACGGTCAACTCGCCCAAGCTGTTGCAACTCTCCGGCATCGGCCCGGCCGCGACACTGCAACAGCTGGGCATCAAGGCGTTACACGATTTACCCGGCGTGGGCGAAAACCTGCGCGATCATTACACCGTGCGCATGGCCTGGCGTGCGCGCAGCACCACCACGCTGAACGAGCTCTCACGCGGCTGGCGCCTGGGTGTCGAGATCGCCAAATGGCTGGCCGGGCGGCCCAGCATTCTGGGTCTGAGTCCGTCCCTGGTACACGTGTACTGGAAGTCCAAACCGGAACTCATACGCGGTGACATTCAGGTGCTGTTCACGCCGGGCAGTTACAAGGAAGGCCTGGCGTATGTCCTCGACGATTTCCCCGGCATGAGCTGCGGCGCGCGCCAGCAGCGGCCAGAGAGCCGCGGCCACGTGCGCCTGCGCTCGGCTGATCCGCAGGCCGCGCCCGTTGTTCAACCCAACTACCTGACCGACCCGCGCGACCAGGCGGTATTGCTCACCGCCATCAAATTGGCGCGCCGCCTGATGGCGTCAGCGGCGATGTCGCGTTACTTTGAAAACGAGACGTTGCCCGGTGCGCAGATGGTGACGGATGACGAACTGCTCGACTTCGCGCGCAGACGCGGCTCTACCGCGTATCACCTGGTGGGCACCTGCAAGATGGGGCCAGACGGCGACGCGATGGCGGTGGTCGATCCCGCATTGCGGGTGCGCGGCGTGCAGGCGCTGCGCGTGGTCGATGCATCGGTGATGCCGCAGGTGCCGTCGGCCAACACGCTCGCCGCGACGCTGATGGTGGCGGAGAAGGCTGCCGGTCTGATTCGTGACGCAACTGGGCGTGGCGCTCGCGGCTGACCAGGGGTGAACGACCAAGGTTGGATCGTGCGAAGCCACGATCCAAACCGCTTGGCCAAAGGATGCGGGGGCTACGCGGGCACGTGCGCGCGCCGCTTCACATTGCCGATCGGTCGCAGCTTGCCGGGCGGCTCGTTCAATACCGCGATCGTCATCGGCCCCTTGTAGGCGGCGAGCACCAGATCGCGCATGTGCTCCAGGTGGGTGCGCCAAAAACTTTCCACCACCGCAGGCGTAGCGCTGCGCATCAGCGCCACCGCCATTTCGCGGCTGTTGATGCTTTCCTGGCGCAACTGATGGACGCTCGCCTTGTTGGAGGTGCGCGCGGTCACGTCTTCATGCTGACGGCGGATGATGTCGTAGATCAGCGACGACAACAGATGCAACGTCTTGTTGCCGCAATGTTGGGTGAGGAGCATGGAGAACTCGGCCGAGAGATCGGCATAGCGGATCAGGTCAGTCTGCGCGGCCTCGCGCGCGGCAGCGATGTTGGCTTCCAGCTCGGCCAACGCTGCGGGATCGCGCCGCGCGGCAAGCAGGCCAGCGGCCGGCGGCTCAATCACGGTGCGGGCCAGCCACACGTCCTGGAGGGTGGTGCCGGCAATTTGCAGATACACGCCCACCTGGTTGGCAGCAGCAGCCAGATCCATGCTGCGCACGCGCGCGCCACCGTGCTTGCCGCGGCTGATTGCGATCAGAGACTCGGATTCGAGAATGCGCAGCGCCTCGCGCATGGTCGGGCGCGAAATGGCGAACTCGGCCTGAAGCGCGTTCTCTGGATGCAGCTTGTCACCGGGTTTGAGGCGGCCGCTGACGATTTGATGGCGCAACTCGGCGGCCACTGTCGCGGCGGCCTTGGGGCGTTTGACCAAGGGGCGTTTCGTGGCGGGGCGCTTGGCGACGGCGCGTTTGACCGCCGGGCGTTTGACGGCCAGGCGCTTGCTGGCAGCGGATCGAGCAGGAGGGGAAGGCGGGGCAGAAATAGGCATGTGCGCATTAAATGGTTATATAATAAAAAAGTCAACCGTCAAGACACAACCAAGACTTAAGACGACGGCTCAACACGACGCAAGATTCTGAGGAGAATGCCATGCACTCACCGATTTTTTCTCTCACACAGCGTTGGATGTTTGTTGCAGCAGCGCTATCGGCGGCGCTGGCCAGCGCCGCAGCGCTCGCACAGTCTGCCTCCGGACCGTACCCCAACCGCCCCATCAAGATCATCGTGCCGTATTCAGCTGGCACCGGCAGCGACGTGCTGGCGCGCACCGTCGCGCAGAGCATCACCGAGAAAACCGGCCACACCGTCATCATTGAAAACCGCGAAGGCGCGGGCAGCCAGATCGGCACGGTGGCGCTCACCAAGGCCGCACCGGATGGGTACACCCTGATGATTGCGGCGAACACCTTGGTAATCCTGCCCAGCCAGTTGCTCAAGCCGCCGTTTGACCCGGTCAAAGACTTCACGCCCATCGTCAAGGTGGCGGCTATCCCGTTGGTGCTCGCTGCCGCGCCCAGCTTGAACATCAAAACCGTCAAAGAGCTGATCGCCTATGCCAAGGCCAATCCCGGCAAACTCAGCTACGGCACCTCGGGTCCCGGCCCCAGCCAGAACGAGATGGAACTCTTCAAACAGGCGGCGGGCATCGACCTGCAGGAGGTCCCTTACAAGAGCACCGCGCAGGCCATGACCGACCTCATCGGCGGCCAACTGCCCCTGTTTGCCGCTGTTGGCCCGCTGGTCCTGCAACACCTTCAATCGGGCCGCGCCAAAGGCCTGGCCGTGTTTGACAACCGCCGCTCACCGCAGATGCCCGACATCCCGGCCATGCCCGAAGAAGTCAGCA
>JANNCZ010000952.1:0-8837 GCA_031387185.1 Burkholderiales bacterium | reverse complement strand
CTGGTGTAGGTCTTGGTGATCGCGTCATTGGCCCAGGTGATCTTGAGCGCATCTTTCGCGCGGCTCGCGGCCCAGGTGCTGTCGGCAAGCACGCCGACGCCATAGGGCAGGGGCACCGTCTTGATGAAGCCCTTGACCGCTTTCGCGCCAGAGTCGTCCATCGACACCATTTTGTCCTTGTGCATCGGCGGGCGCGCCACCGCACCGTAGAGCATGCCGGGCAGGCGCGTGTCGATGCCATACATCGCCGCACCGCGCGTCTTGGCAGCGATGTCGATGCGCTGCACATCCTTGCCGATCAGCTTGAACTCGCTCGCCGGTTTCAACTGCGCCGCCGTGACAATGGGCATCGGGTCCGGCACTTTGGCAAACGCGGCAATCTCGCCATAGCCCATGCTGCGGTTGGAGGCTTTGTGATGCACGACGCCTTTGTCCGTCGTCAGTTCGCTCTGCGGCACGCTCCATTTGTCAGCAGCGGCGGCGAGCAGCACCAGTCGCGCCTGCGCGCCGGCGATGCGCAGCAATTCGTAGTAGCCGCGCGTGGTGCGCGAAGCGCCGGTGGCCATGATGCCGCCGAAGAGTTTGTTGCCATAGGCTTTCGGGTTGTGGCCCGACTGCACCACTTTGACTTTTGACCAGTCGACATCGAGGTCTTCAGCGACGCACAGGGGCATCGCCGTCATCGTGCCCTGGCCCATTTCAGACGCGGGCGAAATAATGGTGATGATCCCGTCAGTGCCAATCGTCACCCATTGATTGGGTGCAAGGCCGGCCACCTGAGCCGCCGCTTTGCGCGAAGCGGTGAGGGCTGGCACGCCGAAGGCAACACCGATGGCGAGGCCGCCGCTGCCGAGCAGAAACTGGCGGCGCGACAGGGTGAGGGTTTGTGGGGCGAGGGCTTTGATGGTTGATTTCATGGCGCTCTCCTCAGGCTTTCTTCGCGGCGGGTTTGGCGGCTGCCGGCGCGGCTTTGGTGCCGGGCTTTGCAGAGGTGCCTGCCGCAGTCTCAATCGCCGCGACGATCTGATGGTAGGTACCACAGCGGCAAATGTTGCCGCTCATCGCATCGACAATTTGCTTGCGGTTGGGCTTGGGATTTTTCTTCAGCAACGCAGCCGCTGTCATGATCTGGCCCGACTGGCAGTAGCCGCACTGCGGCACGCTGCCGGCGATCCAGGCTTTTTGCAAGGGGTGATCGCCGTTGGGTGACAAACCTTCAATCGTGGTGACTTTCTTCGCGCCGACACTGCCTGCCGGGGTCACACACGAGCGCGTCGCGACGCCGTCGATATGCACAGTGCAGGCACCGCATTGCGCGATGCCGCAGCCAAACTTGGTGCCGGTCATGCCGAGCGAATCGCGCAGTACCCACAACAGGGGCATCTCGGGCGCTACATCCGCGTCGTGCGCGCGGTTGTTGATGGTCAGTTGCATGGTGTCTCCTTGGACGGGGGGCAAAATGGGTGGTCAAAATTGCGCGGGAAAGTATAGGCTTTTCAGGATGCGGGCGAAGGGAAGTCGTAGAGCCGGGCCGGATTGTCCACCATGATGCGCTGACGCGTGGCGTCGTCATCGGCCCACTGTTGCATCAAATCGAGAAGCTGCGCGTCATCGGGCTTGTCCTGCTCGGTGGGATGCGGCCAATCACTGCCCCACACCATGCGTTCGGGCGCAGCCGCGACCCAATGGCGAGCTACCCTGGTGGCATCGGCGTAGCGGCCGGCTGCGCCTGCGACCGAGTCGAGGTAGGCCCCTGAGAGCTTGATCCAGGTGCGTCCACCATCGAGCAAGTGATGGATGACCTTGACGGCAGGATGCTGCAACGGCGCAGGCTGGGGCAGACGCGCAAGATGATCGAACACGATGGGGCATGGCAGGCGCAGCAGCAGCGCGGAGTGCGCCGCGATCTGGTCTGCCGTCCAATGCAGTTGCACATGCCAGCCCAGTGCGGCGATGCGCTGGGCAAGCGGCTCGACCATTTCGAACGAGGTAGGTGCGTGGTGCAGGGTGTAGAGCGTGAAGCGGATGCCGCGCACGCCGCCGGCGTGCAAGTCTTCCAATTGCGCATCGGTCACGGTGGTGTTGACGACCGCTACGCCACGCGCGCGCTCGATGCCGAGCTGGGCGATGGCATCGAGGGTGACCCGGTTGTCAACACCGCTGGCGCGCGGTGTTACGACAACGGGGCGTGACGTACCCAAGCGCTGCTGCAGCCCGCGATAGCCGGCCACGCTGGCACCCCCGACAAAGCCAGCCTCGACCGGGAAGCGCCCGTCGTAAATGTGCATGTGCGCATCGCATGCATCAGGCGGTACCTGCCACTGCGGCAGGCCTGTGCCGCGCGAGTTCGGGACCGCGACGAGCAGATCGGGAACCGCGGCGGCTGCGTTTGGGATTTCCATCACTGCCTGTCTGCGCGTCTCTTGCTTGCTGCCAGCACCACCGCTGTATGCTGACCCAGCGCCGGCGCAGTGAACGGCGCAGGCCCGGGCGTGCGGCCAAACTTGACCGGGCCGGTGAAGCCGCGATAGCGCCCGGCCACCGGGTGCTCAAAATCGGCGATCAAGCCTTCGGCAACCACTTGCGGATGGTCAAACATGTCGGCAACAGTGCGCGCGGCGGCGCAGGGGACGTCGTCACCAAATAGCGCTTCCCATTCGAGCGCGCTGCGCCCTTGCAGGGCGGCATGCAGCTTCGGCAAAATTTCTCCAGCATGCTGCGCGCGTTTTTTCACCGAGTCATAGCGCTCGTTCGCGGCCAGTTCGGTAAGGCCGGTTTTCTCGCACAGGGCCTTCCAGAAGTGAGGTGTGTTGGCCGAGATATAGAGGTAGCCCTCGCGTGCCGGATGGATGCCGGTGACACCACCGGAGCGCATGTCGCGGCTCACGTCCTTCGGCTCCCCCTCGGCCCACACCAGGCGCGCCGACTGCATGGTGAGCGCGGCGCGCAGCAGCGAAACGCCGACCTGCTGGCCGAGGCCGCTCTTCTCGCGCTCGTACAAGGCGGAGGACACACCGGCTGCCACCAATGCGGCAGCGTAGTAATCCACCACCGAGCCATACAAAATTTCTGGCGGGCCGTCACGCTTGCCTTGCTCTGCTGCCATGCCGGTCAGCGTTTGCAGCACTTGGTCGTAACCGGCTTTCTCTTGCAACGGGCCAGTCTCGCCATAGCCTGACACCGCGCAGTAGATCAGGCGCGGATTGATCGCCCGCAATTGCTCGTAGCTGATACCAAGACGCGGCGGCACACTGGGGCGGAAGTTGTGTACCAGCACGTCGGCCTCGCGCACCAGGTCGAGCAGGGCAGCGAGATCAGCGGGGCGCTTCAGGTCGAGCACCACGCCAAGCTTGCTGCGATTCACCCCGAGAAAGGCGCGGCTCTCAACGGCGAGCGTGGACGGATAGGTGCGCAGGTTGTCACCGGAGGGCGGCTCGATCTTGATGACTTCGGCGCCCTGGTCGGCGAGCAGCGCGCAGCCGTAGGGGCCGGCGATGTAGGCGGAGAGGTCGAGTACGCGCAGGCCTGCCAACGGGCCAGCGGGTGGGCTCTTTGCATGCGTCGCCGAAGGGCCGGGTGCGTTACTGCCTTGCGGCGAATCAGTGTGGCTCATGATGTCATTGAGCGGTCATTCGGCGGTGATGGATTGTTGCCGCGCCAACGTGCGCCAGCGCGGCAGGTCGCGCGCGATCACAGCGGCAAACTCGGGCTGCGTCAGCGGTGCCGGCTCGGCACCCTCGTTGAGGAAAAATTGTTTCATCTCGGCGGACGCCGTCACCCGATTGATGGCAGCGTTGAGTTTGCCCACGATGTCCGCTGGCGTAGCGGCCGGTGCCAGCACACCCCACCACAGCTCGAACTGGTAACCCGGCACGACCGAGGACATGGGCGTGAGCTCGGGGGCAATCGGAGACTGTGTGATGCTGGTGATGCCGATCGCGCGCAGCTTGCCGCTGCGGATC
Organism: Burkholderiales bacterium; assembly: GCA_031387185.1. Lineage (GTDB taxonomy): Bacteria > Pseudomonadota > Gammaproteobacteria > Burkholderiales > JAEUOS01 > CANJDH01. The sequence goes on along the minus strand of JANNCZ010000952.1, from coordinate 4,875 downwards.
TGCGGCAGCAGGGACGGACCGCTGGCGAAGAGGATTTGAATCTGATTGCCCGCGAGGTCAGTCACGGCAGGCCCCATGCCGCGATACGGCACGTGCACGATGAAGGTGCCGGTCAACACCTTGAACGCTTCGGTGGCGAACTGGTTGCTGCTGCCGGTGCCGGACGAGGCGTAGTTGAATTTGCCCGGGTTCTGTTTGACCACGGCGAGAAACTCGACCGGCGTGCGCGCCGGAAATTCCTGATTCACCGCGACGATGAACGGCCCCTTGGCAATTTGCGCGACCGGCGCGAAGCTTTTGACCGGATCGAACGGCAGGTTGGCCTGCACGGCGGCGTTGGAGGTCATGCTCGATGAAATGGCGGCGAGCGTGTAGCCGTCGGGCGCTGCTTTGGCGACGAACGCGGTGCCGATATTGCCGGCTGCGCCGGGCTTGTTGTCGATCAGCATCGGCTGCCCAAGCGCCTCCCCCAAGCCTTTGGCGAGGCGGCGTGCGAACACGTCGTTGGAGCCGCCGGGCGGGTAGGGTACGACCAGCGTGATCGGTCGTGCCGGGTAGGTACTTTGTGCTGCGGCCACGGCACAGGCCAGAAGCATAGTGGCTGCCAACGCGCGGCTGACGAGGCGCATCACGCGATCAATCCCATCTGGCGGGCGGTGGCGACGATCTGCTCGGCGCGTGCAACGAAGGGTGGGTCAATCATTTTGCCGTCGACCACGTAAGCGCCCACGCCGTCTGCGGCCTGGGCTGCCTCGAGCACGCGCAAGGAATGGGCAATCTCTTCATCGCTGGGCCGAAACACTGCATTGGCCAACGCAATCTGAGAGGGATGAATGCAGCTCTTGCCGAGAAAGCCAAGCCGTTTGGCAAGCTGTGCTTCAGCGCGGAAACCGTCGCTGTCGCGGATGTTGGCAAACGCGGCGTCGTAGGCAAACACGCCGGCTTCGCCTGCAGCCATGCGCACCATAAACATCGCGTTGGCGATGGCGGTGGCTTCGCGCCGCTCGATACCGAGCGGCTCGAACAAATCGCCGAGACCAAGCTGCAGGCCGGCCACACGCGGGTGTGCGCTGGCGAGGGCGTGTGCAGTGCGCAACGCGCCGGGCGACTCGATGTTGAGCAGCAGTTTGATCGGCGTGGCGGCCTGGTTGCCGCGCTCGGCCTGTTCCAGCGCGGCGGCGGCGGCTCGCACAGCATCCGGTCCGGCAGGCTTGGGCAAGTTGATCAGATGCACAGCGGGCAGGGCCAGCGCGGCGATGTCAGCGGCGAAATACGCGGTATCCATGCCGTTGACGCGCACGATGATGGTCTTCGTCGTGCCGTCGAGCGCGCCAGAGCGCAGCCATTGGGCGAGCATGGTGCGCGCTTCATCTTTGCGCTCCGGCGTGACCGAATCTTCAAGATCAAACGACAGCGCATCCGCGGCACTGGCAAGTGCCTTGGCAAACACCTCAGGGCGTGAGGCGGGTACAAACAGCTTGCTTCTCATGATTCAAGTTAGGACGAGATTGAAGGCCGCATTGTGGATGGGATTCACGAAAAGAGGAAGATTCCGTTCGCGCTAAGACGCGAAGATGTAACCGAACTGGCCGCCCCGTTGACACGTCCGTCTCAGCGAAGAGAACGGCGGACGTCAATGCGCTAAATTCAATATTCACACGGGCGGAGAGCCGCTCCCACCAACGATACTGTGGGCATGGTTCACAGAACCCGCATCCACCAACGGTTTCAGGCCGCAGCCAATACATGCATTGGAACAATGCGCCGTACCGGCATGGCATCGTAGGTGCGGCCATTCATTTCCCGGCCAAAGCGCTCCTTGCGCACACCACCCCATTGCTTGAAGAAAAATGCGATCTCCTGCGCTTCGCACTGCTCGCGGATTTCCTGCGCCCATTCCTCTTGCATCGGCCGCGCCTTCGGCCCGGACTCGCCACCCACGATCACCCAGTCAATCCCGGTCAAGTCCATTGCCTGAAGTGAACCGATCAATGGCTCGCACGAAAGAAACCGCACTACAGCGGGCACGCGGCGCAGATCGGCCACCCGGTGCAGCACGCGGGAGTCCTCAACGCTTACTCCCATCCACACATTCTTTGGCCAAGGCAACTGCGGTGCCAGTTTGGCGAGACGCCCGGATCGTTTGGTCAGGATTTGAAAGGTATGTTGAGGGCAAGCCACCATCGTCTCGAAGACGCGCCGGATGAAGTCGACCGGCACGGCCTCCTGGAACAGATCACTCATGGAGTTGACGAAAACCGTGCGCGGCTTGGTCCAGCGCTTGGGCTGGTCGATCAGATCGTAGTGCAAGGTCGGCTTGAAACCATCGGGATAGCGCGAACTGCCCATGGCCTTGAGGCGCTTGGCCATGCGCTCGGCATAGCAGTGCTTGCAGCCCTGCGAAATCTTGACACAACCGACGACCGGATTCCAGGTCATTTCGGTCCATTCGATATTTGAGATCGCAGCCATTTTTTTTGATTCGGTGTCTAGAACAAATTGCCTTGAGGGCCGAGTCTGGAAATCTTTCCCCAGAAGTCCGCCGCCAGCGGATGCCGGGAAGCGAGGGCGAGCCAGTATAACCAACGGTTCTTGCTGTTGATGATGGCTTCCGGGTCTGCGCCGACTTCAAATCCCAGCGTGCCAATTTTTCGTTTCCAGCTGTTGAACACCACGCGCAGCTTTTCTTCGTTCGTCATCAGGCCCTTGATCTCATCACGCCAATCGGGGTCAATGGCATCCAACGAAGAATTGCCTGCCGCAAAGTACCGGTCGATATTGCGCTGAATCTCCATCGTACTGAAGTGAACGATGAAGTCCACGTGTTTCAGCCTGGAAAACGCCTCAATGATTTCAAATCGCAGCCCCTTCAAATCGAACGGGTCAATCAGCACAATCGTGAATGCATGCGGATCAAGGCAATCGAGCATTTTCCTTGCCGATACCGCAGCGTCGCCGGCGAAAGCCTGTAGAGCAGGGTCGGGCAAACGCGCCCTGCATGCGTCGACAAATTCCGCAACCACGTCCGATACAAGAATCTTGTTGAAGGGAGAATTTGATTCCTTCGCTGCCTTCCACGCAACGACAGCGCTTCCATCGACAATGTCGGAGGTGTCCTTGATGCGGGCGCGTCCCGGCCCGCAATACAGATCAACAAAGGCCGCATTTCCATTGAACCGGTTCCGTCTGACAGCACTGGTAATGCCGACGTAATGACGGATGATTTCGTGTTTTCGCTTCACCCACGGGCCAACCTCAAGAATCGGCAAGCTGTCGTCCGGATCGATCTCGAACTTGGCTGGATTTGTCATGAGCATGAAATATGATTAAACATACAGTACATTACTTCAATCCATGTCTGAAGTCAAGTCATTTTGATTTAGGCAAATCACGAAAACCGTTGGTGGAAGAGGGTCACAGCCCGGCATGTAATGTAAAAGCGCTCCCACCAACGATTCCAGGCTAGTGCCTTGTTGCATTTTTACCGTTTTAGAGTAGCTTCGACGCCGATGAGGCCAGGTTTCTCCCCGAACCAGCCATCCAATCTGCTTACTGTGCAACTGCTCGCAGGTTCGGCCAATTCAATCAAAGCTAGAATGACAAAACAATGATTGCAGCAGACGAGGAACGCGGCTAAATGGCACTGCACCCGAATTTCCCACGCTCGCCTTACGAGACGCTGCCTCCAGACCTGCGTTGGTTCCCCGCTGCGGAAGAGTTGCGCAGCAAGGCCTATGACAAGCTGTTGCCGCCGCTGGTGGCCAAAATCAGGGAAGAGATCAAGGCCTGGCGTGATGCGGGCTACGCGGGCGCATCGGCCACGTCGCGCGCACTGCTGGGCTGGTGGTTCGAAACCGATCACATGGCTGATCAGGCGGACGGCACGCAAAGCCAGTTCCGTTACTACTTCGCTCAGCGCGAAGCGGTTGAGACGGTGATCTGGCTCTACGACGTGCGCGGCGCACGCGACAAATTTGATCTGATGCGGTTCGACGCGTCCGGTGCGGTATCGACCAACATGTTTGATGAGGACTGGCCGCGCTTCGTGGTCAAGATGGCCACGGGCGCGGGCAAGACCAAGGTACTGTCGCTGTTGGTCGCATGGTGCTACTTTCACAAACTCTACGAGACAGGTTCAGCGCTCGCGCGCAATTTCCTGCTGATCGCCCCCAACATCATCGTGCTCGATCGCCTGCGTGCCGATTTCGACGGGCTGCACATTTTCTTCAACGATCCGGTGTTGCCGGACAACGGCCACGCAGGGCACAACTGGCGCGACGATTTCCAGATGGTGCTGCACATTCAGGACGATGTGCGCATCGTCCGCCCGACCGGCAACATTTTCCTCACCAACATTCACCGCGTTTATCTCGGTGAAGTGCCGGAGCCTTCGCTTGGAGATGACGACCTGCGCGACTACTTCCTCGCGCCATTCGGGGCCAAGCCGGTTGGCAAGACCACCGACAGCAATGTTGATCTGGGTGAAGTCGTGCGCGAGATTGACGAACTCGCCGTGTTCAACGACGAGGCGCATCACATCCACGATCCGCGCATGGCGTGGTTCCAATGCATTCAGGACATCCACCACAGGCTGCTGCAAAAAGACCTGAAGCTCGCGATACAGGTGGACGTGACGGCCACGCCGCGCCACGACAACGGCTCGATCTTCGTGCAGACCGTGAGCGACTACCCCCTGGTTGAGGCCATTGCGCAAGATGTGGTCAAGCATCCGGTGCTGCCGGATGCCGCCAGCCGCGCCAAGCTCACTGAAAATAAAAGCCCGCTCATCACCGAGAAATACGCGGACTACCTGCAGCTCGGTGTAGAGGAGTGGCGCAAGAGCTACGCCGAACACGAAAAGCTGGACAAGAAGGC
>JANNCZ010000929.1:0-2389 GCA_031387185.1 Burkholderiales bacterium | reverse complement strand
TGCGCTTTCAGCGATCCGGTTTCGCATGGAAGAGCGCGGCTTGCGCCAGAAAGACCTGGCCACAGCGCTTGGTGGCAAAAATCGCGTCTCTGAAGTGTTGTCGGGAAAACGTACGCTGACGCTGGGCATGGTGCGCTCCCTCAGCCAATCGCTCAATATTCCCACCGAGTTGCTGGTGCGTGAGCCTGAAGTGCCTTACCGGGTGGTGCGAAGTGGAGCGAAGGCCGGTGTGCGCAAGCGCGCTTGACACCACGAGCACTAATGCGAGACCTTCGGCAACCAGGTCGCAATCGGCGGAAACACCAGGATCACGCCAATCAAGATCAGCACACAGGCGATGAAGGGCATGGCGGCCAGGTAGATGTCTTTCATCGTGGTGTCAGGCGGGGCCACGCCTTTCATCACAAACAGCAGCAAGCCAAACGGCGGCGTGGTGTAGCCCACTTCCAGCGCGAGCAGCATGATGAGGCCGAACCAGGTGAGATCGAACCCGAGCGTCTTGGCGAGCGGGAAGAAGATCGGCGCGGTCAGCAGCATCATCGAGAGTTGATCCATGAAGCAGCCGAGAAACAAAATCACGCCGATCATGATCAGCACCATGCATATTGGCGCCACATCAAACGACAGCGCCCAGTTCATCAGGCCACTGGACGCGCCGGTAAACGCCAGCATGTTGGCAAAGGTAGCCGAGCCGAAGATGATGAGGAAGGACATCACCGTGATGCGCAGCGCACCTTCGAGTGACTTGACCCAGGCGCTCCAGGTCATGCCACGATAGAACGCGGCGAGCACCACCACCGACAAGGCGCCGAGCGCGGCCGCTTCGGTCGGCGTAGCCCAGCCGGTCAGCATGATCAGCACCGAGAAGGCGATCACCGCGACCATCGGCACCACGTCGACAAAAATCAGGCGGATTTTTTCGTCGCGGCTTACCGGCGGCGCGTCGTACTGCGGTGCGGCGGTAGGGTCCCACTTGGTCCAAGCCCAGATCAAGATGCCATACATCACGGCGAGAATAAAGCCGGGGATGATGCCGGCGATCAACAGGTCGCCCACATCGGTTTGCCCGAGTGTGGCGAGCAGCACGGTGAGCGCAGAAGGCGGGATGATGACCGCCAGGCCACCGACGCCCATGATCGGGCCAATCGACAGATATTTGTTGTAGCCGCGCTTGGCCATTTCCGGCACCATCAGGGAGCCGAGCAGCGCGCACGCGCCCATGCTCGAACCGGCCGGCCCGGCAAACGCGGTGCCGCCAATCAGCGTGACATACGAGAGGCGGCCGGGGATGTTGCCGAGCAGCTTGTCGGCGGCGTTGAAGCAGCGCGTCGCCAGCCCGGTGTGATAGAACAACTCGCCCATCAATAAAAACATCGGGATCGGCACCAGCGCAAAGGTGGTCATCGAGCCGAAACCATTGTTGATGGTCTGGATAATGCCGTTGGCGCCGCCCATGAACAGCACGGCGGCAACGATGTTGCCGGCGCAAAACGCGATGGCTACCGGAATGCCCATCATCATGAAGACGATGGACAGGCCAAACAGGACGGCGGCAGCCCAGTACCATTCGAGGCTCATTGGACGCCTCCGCTTTTGTTGCTTGCACCATTTGTGCCGGTTGCAGGGCCACTGCCGTCAGCAGTGGCGCCGCCGGTGCCTCCGGCGCTGTGCTTGAAGAAGGCGGGTGCGGGCAGGGTTTCGTCGGCCGAGTTGTCCTCGACCGGCGTGCTGTCTTTGAGCACCACCGCCGACGCCATGTCGCCCAGCACGCTGGTGCCGCGCAGCATGTGGCGCGCAAATTCGCCTGCCATCATCGCAAATGAGAGCGGGATGAAAATCACGATCATCCAGCGCGGCATGTCCATCGAGCGCACGTCAACGTCGCGGCGCACGTAATTAGTCCAGGTCACATCAAACCCGTACCACGCCAGCACTGCGCACACCACGATGCAGAACACGCCGATCACGATGCCCATGCGGTGGCGGTTTGTTTCCGAGAGATGCATCAGCACGATCTCCACATACACGTGGCCGCGCTCGCGCACCAGCCACGGGGCGCCCAGGCAGGGGATGATCAACAATGCGTATTCGGTGAAGGTGAACAAGTGCGCCGAGCTTTGAAAGCCGAGATTGCGCAGCACCACATCGATGCAAATGCTGATCATCATCGCCCCCATCAAAAAGCCGGCGCACCACGCCATGCCGTACATCAGGCGGTCGTAGGTGCGCGCGAACAAGGACATGGCGGTGATATGCGGGGGGCGAATCAGGGGCAGGGTGTCAGCGATGCGGTGGGCTGAAATGAAAATGCGCGCGGCGACAAGCCCGCGCGCATTTTCAAAACCGCTGCACCGCGCTTGCTGCGCCCGGTTGCTTATTTAGCCGGCGC
>JANNCZ010000901.1:0-1560 GCA_031387185.1 Burkholderiales bacterium | reverse complement strand
TGCCGTGGGCCATGAAGATCGGCAGGTCTTTGTGTGCTGATGCCATCTCGGCGGCGACGGTGGCGGCGATGGGCAAGTAGCTCGAGAGCACCATCAAACCGGCGAGGCGCTCTTTGTGACGCAGCCCGGTTTGCAGGGTGATCGCGCCACCTTGCGAGAAGCCGGCGAGGACGATGCGCTTGGCCGGGATGCCGCGCGCGACTTCGTTGGTGATCAGTTTTTCGCACTCGGCTTGACTGGCGCGCAGGCCGGCTTCGTCTTCCTGGCGCATCAGATCAACCATTTTGATGTCGTACCAGGCGCGCATCACCATGCCGTTGTTGATGGTGACCGGCCGCATCGGCGCGTGCGGGAAGATGAAGCGCACGCCGGCTTCGAGACCGGGCAGCTTGTTGATTTCGAGTTCCTTGACGACGGGGACGAAGTCGTAGCCATCTGCGCCCAGGCCGTGCATCCAGATCACGCTGGCGGCGGGGGCGGGACCGGTAGCAACTTCGACGCATTCGAGCAGATTGCTCATGCTGGGTTCCTTGATGAGGTTTTGAAGAGCGGCAAGGTGTCACGCGCACGCACGGCGGCTTTGGGACGGAAGGATTTGCATACGGCTTCATCGGTTTCGACGTAGGGGCCGCCAATGAGATCGATGCAATAAGGCACGGCCGCGAAGATGCCGCCGGCGGCGAGCGTGCCGTCTTTGTCGCGCAGGCCTTCGAGAGTCTCCTTGATGGCTTTGGGCTGGCCGGGCAGGTTGATGATGAGGGCGCCGGATTGTTTGTCCGGGTGATAGCGGATCACCGCGACCTGACGCGAGAGGATCGCGGTGGGCACAAAGCGCAGGCTGATCTGGCGCATCTGTTCACCGAAGCCCGGCATCTCCTTGTGGGCGACGGCGCGCGTGGCCTCCGGCGTCACGTCGCGCAGGGCCGGGCCGGTGCCGCCGGTGGTGAGGACGAGGTCGCAGCGTTCCTTGTCGATGAGTTCGATCAGCGCGGCTTCGATGACGGCCTGCTCATCAGGGATCAGGCGTTCGGTGTAGCTGACCGCGGTGAGGAGAGCGTTGTCGAGCCAAGCTTTGAGGCTGGGCAGGCCTTCGTCTTTGTACACGCCGCTGGACGCGCGGTCGCTGGCGGAGATGAGGCCGACTTTGAGTGGCCGGTCGAGCAGGTTCATGGAGCGTTACCCTCGATCACGGCTTCCGTTGTGCCCACGGGAGCCACGCCAGAAGCGTTGGTGGAAGCTATTCTCCTGGCATCTATCGCATCGCGCACAAACTGATAGATCTTGCGGAAGTCGCGCGGTGGCTTGTTTTGCGCTTGCTCTTTTTGCGCATTGCGGATCATGGTGCGCAGTTGTTGCAGGTCGGCGTCGCGGTGGTCGTTGGCAAACAAGGCGAAGGCCTCGGTGTCTTTCAACAGCCGTTCGCGCCAACGCTCGGCCAGGTGCATATCGGCGATTTCCTGTTTCGAGGTGCCGGCAAATTTTTCGAGCGCAGCGCGGATCGGCTCGGAGTCGATACCGCGCATCAGCTTGCCGATCAGTTGCAGATGGCGGCGCTTGCCC
>JANNCZ010000894.1:0-3353 GCA_031387185.1 Burkholderiales bacterium | reverse complement strand
CGGCAGCGGCAATGTATTCCGGGACTTCGGCTACGAGAATGCCGACGCGCTGCAGTTCAAAGCGCTGCTGACCAGCAAGGTTATCAAGACACTGGATCGCGAAGAACTGACCGTACGGCAGGCGCAGGAGCGCACCGGTATCGCCGCCGCCGATTTCTCGCGCATCCGCAATGCCGATCTCAAGCGCTTCACGCTTGACCGCATGATGGGCATTGTCAACAAACTGGGCTTTCAGATTGAGATTTCGTACGAGTTCAAACCGATGACCAAGCACACACCGCGTGTGACAACGTTGATAGCCAAACCGAAATCCACACCTTACAAAACAAGAAAAAGCAGAAAGGCCAAACCGTGAGTGCCGAAAAGCCAGCCGATGCCACGGCATCGGCCCAAAAATCGCTCCCACCAACGCTTTCAGCCCTACGCGCCGAGAAATGGCTCAAGCAGAACAAGCCGTCACTCGATGCCTACAATGCATTCGTTGAAAAGCACGGTGTGTTTAGTGATGGCATCAGAGACTTCTGATTGGAGCCGGTGAGCCGCAAATTTCACCAATATGGCTCACGAATATCCATTTTCTGAGCCGTAAAACAAAAGGCAGCCCTCCCGTAGCTTCCCTGCTCGACCGGCCCGGGTTGCGGCAACCCAAGGGTGAGCACGAGGACACGCACAACCCACCGCCTTCTCCTGCTTGTGTGCGCGAACGCACAGCGAGCACAGGGCGGCGGCGCAATACTTCCTCACCGCCTGTCCGCCCGCAACGCCGCTCATTCGCCGCGACGAGCGGATACGAGGTTCAAGCCTGCAGCCGGGCGCGCTGCCTGGTTCGGAAAGGGTTCGTCAATCACATGCAAGTTCACCCTGCAAACGGGCCGTGGCCTTCGCTGGCTGCTGCACTCGAAGCCGAGCAACGCGCCGAAGGTCGCACCCCGCGGGATGCTGCGGGCAGCTGGCGACTGTTGGCGCAATTGCTGGTTGTGCTGCTGGCGGCGCTGATCGCCGCTTCGGCATTTGCGAAGCTGCCGCCACCCACCGACGAAGCCAAGCTGATCGCCGCCGAAGGCGCAGCCAAGGCAGCCTGGGCCGACAAGGTTGGCGCTTACCAGCTATGCAATACAACCGACCGCATCGCCGATGCCTATCGCAAGCGCGCAGCCATAAAAAGGATTCAGGCATGAAAACCGTTCGCACCAAGCGCCGTACCCACGCAATGCCTCTGCCCCGCCCATCCGAGCCTGACGCATCCGCCGACATCGCGCCCGAGCGTGATGCATCCGTCGACATCATGCCCGGTGAAACCAATGCCACGATCGATCAGGCCAAACGCGATATTGACGCCGGCCTGGTCGACACCGACATGCGCGTCACTCCCGGTCTTGATGCCGCCAGGCGCGACGATCTGGTCCCGGGTCCGGGTGGCAATCCTCCCGGACGCCACGGCTAAGTCTTTCACCGCGCACCCGGAAATCGGCCCGAAAGCCGCTCCCACCAACGCTTTTCGACTGTAGCTCAGATCGCCTTGCGCGGCCTTTCGAGACGTTCCACCAATTCTTCCCAGAGATTGCCGGTTTCCTTGCGCATGAGCAGGCTGGTCTCGGGCTCTTCGACATACCAGGCACCGCGCCTGATTTCGAGCTCGAGCTCGCCGGGTTGCCACAGCACCGCCCCGACCAGGAAGCGCGCATTTTCAGGGTCGTGCTCGATCACCTGCTCTAGCGTGGTGCCGGAGTACACCAAAAACAGGTCGGGCGCCAAGCGTATCGAGCCCTGACCCGGGCTGTTTTCGCTGTTGACCAGCGCAAACATTGCGTTGGTCCGTTCGGGCCCGCCGACAAAAATGGGCGCCGTCACCTTCTGCGAGGGCGTATGCGCCGGGAACGCTTCGGCCACCGTCAACGTGGAGGGCTTGCTGAGGATGAACCCGAGGAACTGGCCGCCACCGATGGGGCGGGCCACAAGCACAGTGGCACCGTAGAGCGGGTCGGTCAGGCTGGGCGTGGCCACCAGCATCAGGGCCTCGGGCGGCTGGGCCGCACCGGCCGGTGCAGCCCAGCCCGTCAGGAAGACGATGCCGGCGGCGAGCGCGCCAAGACAGCGTGCAAGGCGAAGCAGACGGTTCATCAGGCCAGTCATGATGTCACTCCTGTTGTGCAATCGTGCGCGCCGCGGCAACCTGCTACGGAGCGAGCCGGTTCGTTGCTGCAGCGGCGGTATCTCCGGCGTCGAGACCCAGCAGCGCCCTGCGCAGCCGCGGATCGCGTGGCCGGTCGCCAATCCAGATGCGCAACAAAGCCTCGTTAAGGTCCGCTCCGGGAATCAACCCTTTGTCCACGCCATTGACCTCGATTCTGGTGCCGACGCCGGGCTGATAACTGAGCGAAAGGGTCGCCCCTTTTTTGAGACCATCCAGGCCGGCGATGATGTCGTCAATCTGCTGCATGCGCGATGCCAGCGGCGCCACCTGCGCAGGCGTCAGCGTGTCGCGCAGTGCCCCGGTGATCGCGGATTTGACCTGCTCATTGGAAATGCTGCGCAACAGGTGGAAATTGAGGTGGGATGGCGCACGTGCACGCAAAATCGATTCGCCGTCGCTGCTGGCTGCAGGCAGATACAGCGCGGCAAGGTACACGCTGAACAAACCCATCACACGCACGCCGGCGCCGTTGAGAACCAATGCCGAGCCGGCGCCGCGGCGCTGGACCTGATCGGCCACTGCGGTGCCGTGGACTTCGCCGGCAGGCGCGGGGGTGCTCGCCAGCAGGGCGAACCCCAGCAAAAGCGGAAACCACAGTCGACCGGCTTTCTGGAGGAAGGTGGGTTGGAAGGTGGGTTGGAAGGTCAATTCGTAGCGCATGGTGCCAGCATCGCATGCCGGCGCAGGCCCGTCTGTTCGGCAACCGGCATTGGCGGGGTAAGCGTTGCCCGATGCGCCAGGGCCGGTCCGCAGCGGTGCTCTGCGCGCTAGCGAACAGCCGCATCGGCCTCAAGAGGGCATGCTTTGGTATCGACTTAACCGGGGATGGCACCATGCTCAACCACGAATTGCGCCACGACGACGGGATCCTGGTCATCAGACCCGAAGGGCCGCTCGAAGCCGGCGACTTCACGGCACTCGCAAGCCAGGTGGACGCTTACCTCGAAAGCAGACTCAAGCTGCGTGGCGTATTGATCCGCGCCCGAGAGTTTCCGGGCTGGAGGGACTTCGACGGCATGCTGGCCCATCTGCGGTTTGTAAGGGATCATCACCACAAAATCGAACGGGTGGCCGTCGTGGCGGACGGTGCTGCCGCATCCATCCTGCCCGCCATCGCCGGGCATTTCATCCACGCGCAGGTGCAACACTTTGACTTCGC
>JANNCZ010000357.1:0-3768 GCA_031387185.1 Burkholderiales bacterium | reverse complement strand
ACGTAGCTCGCGACTTCATCGCGCGGCGCTTCATAACCCAGATCGCGCGCCGCCTGCTGAATGCAGGTGACGATGATGCCGGTCGAGTCCATCACCGTGCCATCCCAATCGAACACGACGAGATCAAACTGTTTGTTCATTTATTTTGTACCGGCACACTGGCCGGAAAGCCTTGGTGGGAGCCATTGTTAAAGGATATTGGCCGGAGACGGTTGGTGGGCGCGGGTAAGCGGGAGGATCAGGTGCAACAAACTGCCGGGCAGGTTTTCAATGCGCACGGATCAATGCGCCCTCGGATGCACGAACCGCTGCCGCAAGTACGCCTCGCAATCTGGCGGCAGAGGCGCTTCAACACGCACGCGCGCCTCACTCACCGGATGCACAAACGCCATTTTAGCGGCGTGCAAAAAGAGGCGCTTCAAGCCACGTTTGGCTTCGCGCTTGTTAAAGGCAAAGTCGCCGTATTTGTCATCACCCGCAATCGGATAGCCCTCACCCGCGAGATGCACGCGAATCTGGTGCGTGCGACCGGTCTTGATTTGCGCTTCGATCAGGGTCATGGCATCACTGCCCACGCCGTAGCGCTTGACCACGCTCACGATGGTGTGCGCGTCTTTGGAATACTCCGCATCATCGGCTGCGGCGACGCGGCGCTCGCCGGCCTCGGTCACATATTTGGCCAGCGAGGTGGTGATGTGATGCTTGGCGGTGTGCGGCCAATCGCCCTTCACCAGTGCGAAGTAGCGCTTGTCAGTTTTGCCTTCGCGCAGCAGTGCGTGCATCGCGACCAGCGCCGTGCGTTTTTTGGCGAGCAGCAATACGCCGGATGTATCGCGGTCAATCCGATGCACCAGTTCCAAAAATTTGGCGTCGGGCCGCGCCGCGCGCAATGCTTCGATCACGCCAAAGCTCACGCCGCTGCCGCCGTGCACCGCCAGGCCCGAGGGCTTGTTGATCGCGAGCAGTGCGTCGTCTTCAAAAATAATGTCGAGGTCTGACCCAGCGCGCACTTGATGGAGCCTGGCGCGCTGCGCGCCCACGCCTGCGGCACCGGCTGCACGGCGCGCATCCACGAAACCTGCGGTGCTGCCACCGCCCCCTTTTCCCGTCAAGGCGGCCACAGCAGCACCAGCCCTGCCCGCTTGCGCGCCGCCGCGCGCCTCCAGCCGCACCGGCGGCACGCGCACAACATCCCCCAGTGCAATTTTGGACGACGCCTGCGCGCGCGCCTTGTTCACGCGCACCTCACCGGAACGAATGATGCGGTAGATCAGGCTCTGCGGCACGCCCTTGAGACGCTTGAGCAAAAAGTTGTCGAGACGCATCCCGGCGCTGTCATCGCCGACCTCAAGCCATTCCACGGAAGCGTTCCCTAAATCCTTCATTTCTCTATATAATTTGGACCGTGGACTGGTTTTAGGCAGTGTTTTTTGTACCGGTGTTGCGGCAGTTTCCGGTGACTCATCACCGACGGCCCCGCAATCCTTACCGGCACAAACCAGATCACTCAAAGGCAAGTCGCCCGCCTTCAACAAGACAATGGGCGATGTTAAGTTAAATCAGCAATTCACATTGCACGCACCGGTCGTAACCCCGAGATTTTCATGACGCTCGCTGTTCAGCGAGCGTCACGCTTCTCACCAAATTCCTTGTCCTCCACAAACGGCTAGCCCCATGCAGACTCTTTTGCAATCCGGCTTTTTTCCCGGTGTGTTCGCGCTGCTTGGCTGGTTCAGTCTCGCAGCCGCCGCGCCACGCGTGTGTGCAGCAAGGCAGACCCAATTAACCCCTGCGGCAGGGTGCGTGCAGGGAGCATTCAATGAAACGCATGTTATTCAACGCAACCCACGCAGAGGAACTGCGGGTTGCGATCGTCGATGGACAGAAGCTGGTGGATCTGGACATCGAAATCGCTGGGCAGGAACAGCGTAAGAGCAATATCTACAAGGGTGTCATCACCCGTATCGAGCCCTCGCTCGAAGCCGCATTCGTAGATTACGGCGTTGACCGTCACGGCTTTCTGCCGTTCAAGGAAATCTCGCGCGTCTACTTCCGCGAAGGGGTCAATGTGCGCGACGCTTCCATCAAGGAAGCGATGCGCGAAGGCCAGGAAGTCCTGGTCCAGGTCGAAAAAGACGAGCGCGGCAACAAGGGTGCGGCGCTGACCACGTTCATCTCGCTGGCCGGCCGTTACCTGGTACTGATGCCGAACAATCCGCGCGGCGGCGGTGTGTCGCGCCGCGTCGAGGGCGACGACCGCGCCGAACTCAAAGAAGTGATGGACGCGCTGCAATACCCCGACGGCATGAGCCTGATCGCGCGCACCGCCGGCATCGGCCGCGCTGCCGATGAGCTGCAGTGGGACTTGAACTACCTGCTCAAGCTGTGGGCCGCGATCAAGGGTGCTGGCGACGGCATCAAGGGCGCCGAGTTGATTTATCTTGAGTCGAGTCTGGTGATCCGCGCGATCCGCGATTATTTTTCGCAGGACATCGGCGAAATTCTGATCGACACCGACGACATTTACGACCAGGCCGTGAGCTTCATGTCGGTGGTGATGCCCGACACCGTGGCACGCGTCAAACGCTACAAGGACGAAGTGCCGCTGTTCTCGCGCTTCCAGATAGAGCACCAGATCGAATCAGCGCATTCGCGCACCGTGCAGTTGCCGGCCGGTGGCGCGATCGTGATCGACCACACCGAAGCACTGGTGTCGATCGACGTCAACTCGGCGCGCGCCACGCGCGGCGGCGACATAGAGGAGACCGCCTTCCGCACCAACATGGAAGCGGCCGAAGAAGCCGCGCGCCAGTTGCGTTTGCGTGACTTGGGCGGCCTGATCGTGATCGACTTCATCGACATGGAAAGCGCGCGCAACCAGCGCGATGTCGAGCAGAAACTCAAAGACGCACTCAAACCCGACCGCGCACGCGTACAGTTGGGCAAGATTTCGCGCTTCGGCCTGATGGAACTGTCGCGCCAGCGCCTGCGCCCCTCGCTCGGCGAAGGCATCCACGTGGTGTGCCCGCGTTGCAACGGCACTGGTCACATCCGCGATACCGAGTCGTCCGCGCTGCACATCCTGCGCATGATCCAGGAAGAAGCGATGAAGGACGGCACTGGCGCCGTGCATGCGCAGGTGCCGGTCGATGTTGCCTCGTTCCTGCTCAACGAAAAGCGTCACGAGATCAGCAAGATCGAGGCGCGCTTCCGCGTCAACGTGCTGCTGGTGCCGAACAAGTTCCTCGAGACACCACACCACACCATCACGCGCCTGCGTCATGACGACATCCCTGAATCGATGAAGCACAGCTTCGAGATGGTGGTTGAACCGGAAGCCGAAGACTACAAGCGCAAGGATGCCAAGAACGCGCCGAAAAAACTGGAGCCGCTGGTCAAGGGCATCACGCCCGAAGCGCCGCCGCCGGTGCGCATCGAAGCGCCCGCGCCGGTAGTGGTGGCACCTGTTGCCGCGCCTGCTGCTGTGGCACCGGCGCAGAGCGAAGGCATCATCGCCAAAATCATGGGCTGGTTCAAGTCCACACCAGAGCCGGTCATGCCGGCACCGGTGGCCGCTACTCCCGCTGCGGCAGATAGCAAAGATGCGCGGCCTGCAGGTGGACGGGCAGCCGGACGCAATGGTGAACGTGGCGAGCGCACTGACCGCGGTGATCGTGGTGACCGCAGCCGTGGCGGACGTGATCGCAATGGCCGCGGCCGGAATGAACGTGGTGATCGTCCGGAGCGTGGCGAGCGCACCGAGCGTGG
>JANNCZ010000903.1:0-5711 GCA_031387185.1 Burkholderiales bacterium | reverse complement strand
ATTGACTACGATGCGCAGTGGGGCTTGCCGGCGTTTGGCGCACGCTATCTGCCAGGAGTTGCCGCATGAGCCGCACACGCATCAAGGTGTGCGGCATCACGCGCGAAGAGGACCTGCACGCGGCGGTGGCAGCGGGCGTGGATGCGGTCGGTTTCGTGTTCTATCCAAAAAGCCCACGTTTAGTGAGTGCCGCCCGTGCGCGCCAATTGATTGATTTGCTGCCGCCATTTGTCACCGCAGTGGGTTTGTTCGTGAACGAAGAGGCGGCTGCCGTGCGGCGCATTGCCGCCGAGGCGGGGTTGCAACTGTTGCAGTTTCATGGCGACGAAACGCCGGACTATTGTGGCCAGTTTGGCTTTCCGGCGGGTGCCCCGCCGATTGGGACGCCGTTTGGCACCTCGTTTGGCACCCCGCTTACTACCCAACGCGGCGCGCAGTTCGCGCTGCCTTACATCAAGGCCGCGCGCATGACGCCGCAGCTTGATTTGCTAAAATTCACAGATCAATTCAAGGGCGCACGCGGCGTATTACTCGATGCATTTGTCGAGGGCTATGGCGGCGGCGGCGAGGTGTTCGATTGGTCACTCATTCCACAGCAGGCAGCCGGACGGGACGCGCGCTTCGTCGTCTCTGGTGGGTTACGACCGTCAAATGTGGGCGGCGCGATTGAGGCCTTGCGCCCGTATGGTGTAGACGTGTCGAGCGGTGTCGAAGCCGCCAAGGGCATCAAGGATGCTGCACTGATTCGCCAATTTGTGTCCGCCGTCAGAGCAGCGGACGCCCAACTCGAACTTGATAAAGCGCAGATTGCACGCGCAAAGGATGATTCCGCATGAAACCCAACGACCTGCCCAAGACCTATAACTTTCCGGATGCGCGCGGCCATTTCGGCCCCTACGGCGGCATCTTTGTTTCCGAAACCCTGATGCACGCGCTCGAAGAGTTGCGTGCCGCCTACGAGCACTATCAGAAAGATCCGGCCTTCATCGCCGAGTTTGAATCGGAACTGAAGCACTATGTTGGCCGTCCCAGCCCGGTGTACCACTGCAAGCGCCTGTCCGATGAACTTGGCGGCGCGCAGATTTATCTCAAGCGCGAAGACCTCAACCACACCGGCGCGCACAAGGTCAACAACACCATGGGCCAGGCGCTGCTGGCGCGGCGCATGGGCAAACCGCGCGTGATTGCCGAGACTGGCGCAGGCCAGCACGGCGTGGCGACGGCGACGATGGCAGCGCGATTCGGCCTCGAATGTGTGGTTTACATGGGGTCTGAGGACATCAAGCGCCAGGCGCAAAACGTGTATCGCATGAAGCTGCTCGGCGCGACCGTGGTGCCGGTCGAGAGCGGCTCCAAGACCCTGAAAGACGCGCTCAACGAAGCGATGCGCGACTGGGTCTCCAATGTAGAGAACACTTTCTACATAATTGGCACGGTGGCCGGCCCACATCCGTATCCGATGATGGTGCGTGATTTCAATTCGGTGGTCGGCAAGGAATGCCTGTGGCAGATGCCGGAGATGATTGCGCGCCAGCCCGATGCCGTGCTTGCTTGCGTCGGTGGCGGCTCCAACGCGATGGGAATTTTTTATCCTTACATCAATCATGAAAACGTGCGTCTGATCGGCGTCGAAGCCGGCGGCTCGGGTATCGCCTCGGGCAAGCATGCCGCCTCGCTCTCAGCGGGGTCGCCAGGCGTGCTGCACGGCAATCGCACCTATCTGTTGCAGGATGCAAACGGGCAGATTATCGAGACCCATTCGATCTCAGCGGGCCTCGATTACCCAGGCGTCGGACCTGAGCATGCCTGGCTCAAGGACCTTGGCCGCGCTGAATACATCGCCATCAATGACGATGAGGCGCTTGCCGCGTTCCACAAGCTGTGCCGCATTGAAGGCATCATCCCGGCATTGGAATCGTCACACGCTGTCGCGCATGCGATGAAGATGGCTCCCACAATGGGTAAGGACAAGGTGCTGCTGGTCAACCTGTCGGGACGTGGCGACAAGGACATGCACACCGTCGCTGAAAAATCCGGCCTCACGTTCTGACCCGCCCGATCCGCCGCCTCCACTGCCAGCCCCGCACGTCAAGGAATCCATGTCACGCATCAAAGCTGTACTCGCCGCAGGGGCGGCCAAGGGCCGCAAGGCCCTGATCCCCTACATTTGTGCGGGCGACCCGGCGCCTGCGATTACCGTGCCGCTGATGCACGCCCTCGTCGCCACCGGCTCGGATGTGATTGAGTTGGGTGTGCCATTTTCCGACCCGATGGCAGACGGCCCGGTGATCCAGCGTGCCTCGGAGCGCGCTCTCAAATTTGGCGTTGGTCTGCGCGACGTCCTGGCGATGGTTACCGAGTTTCGCAAGACCGATAGCGCCACACCGGTTGTCCTGATGGGCTACGCCAATCCCATCGAACACATGGGTCTCGACGCATTCGCGGCCGCTGCCAAGGTCGCGGGCGTGGACGGGGTGCTGGTGGTCGACTACCCGCCGGAAGAGTGCGAAGACTTTGCCAAGGCGATGAGAGCCAATGGGCTGGACCCGATCTTCCTGCTCGCGCCGACGTCGACCGATGCACGCATTGACGCAGTGGCGCGTGCTGCTTCCGGCTACATTTATTACGTATCGCTCAAGGGTGTCACCGGAGCAGCCACGCTCGATACTACCGAAGTGGCGCGGCGCATTCCACTCATCAAGTCAAAGGTGAATGTTCCAGTGGGGGTGGGCTTTGGCATTCGGGACGCCGCGACCGCGAAGGCGGTGGCAGCAGTCGCAGACGCAGTCGTAATCGGCAGCCGCATCATTCAGGAAATGGAAGCGTCCCAGCCGGGTGATGAGATCGAGAACGTCAAAAAGTTCATGATGGGTATTCGCAGTGCGATAGACGAGGTAGTTGCAGCGTGACGGGAAGCTCGGGCTTGAGCGGAGTTGGAATGGCGTTTGCGGGTGCAGAGATGGGTTGCGGGTTCACACCAAAGATAACTTGCGCATTGCGGTGAGGAGATCAACATGAGCTGGATCGAAAAGCTGCTGCCACCCAAGATCAACCGTGCCGGCACCGGGCCGAAAAAAAGTGTGCCCGAAGGCTTGTGGGTCAAATGCCCCGCGTGCGAAGCGACGCTGTATTCCACCGATCTGTCGAACAATGCGCAGGTGTGTCCCAAGTGCACCTACCACCTGCGCATCGGTGCGCGCGCGCGCCTTGACTCACTGCTCGATGGCGAGGGCCGCTTCGAGATCGGCTCCGAAGTCAGGCCGGTGGACACACTCAAGTTCAAGGACAGCCGCAAATATCCGGACCGTCTCAAAGAGGCGATGGAAGCAACCGATGAGACAGATGCCATCGTCGTCATGCAAGGTGCCATCCTCACGTTGCCGGTGGTGGTGGCGGCGTTCGAGTTCGACTTCATGGGTGGCTCGATGGGGTCGGTGGTTGGCGAACGCTTTGTGCGTGGCGTCCAGACCGCCGTCGAGCAAAAGTTGCCATTCATCTGTATCACTGCCTCGGGCGGCGCGCGCATGCAGGAGGGCCTGCTGTCACTGATGCAGATGGCCAAGACCACGGCATCGCTGACACGCCTCACGGCGAAAAAGCTGCCGTTCATTTCCATCCTCACCGACCCTACGATGGGCGGCGTGTCGGCGAGCTTCGCCTTCATGGGCGATGTGGTGATCGCGGAGCCAAAGGCGCTGATCGGCTTCGCCGGCCCGCGCGTGATCGAGCAGACCGTGCGCGAAAAACTGCCTGAAGGTTTTCAGCGTGCCGAGTTTCTGATGGAAAAGGGCGCTATCGACATGATCGTGGATCGCCGCGAAATGCGCGCCACCCTCGCTCGCCTGCTCGCGCTGCTGCAAGACCTGCCGGCCGACGCGGTCGCGCAGGTTTGACGCGGTGAGGGTAGGGCGGGCTGCAGTTCGGCTTTCGCTGCCCGCCAACTGCATTCGAATCCGCATTCGAATCCGCATCCTGATCCGCACGCCAACCCGCATTCGATCTCGCACTCAAGAGGCGCGCCATCCGTACCACCCGTGCCACGGCAGCGGTAACCCGCCTCAATCAGCGCTGTCCCGGTGCGCGCTACAGCATGAGTCTCACTGGCGATGGGTTATGCATCCTTCACCTGCATGCGGATGGTGGCATGCAGCGCGCAGGTGAGGCGTTGCCGCTCGATGACTTCGTGCGCTTTGTCAATGCGCAAGGGCCGCAGATGGTGCGTCGTCAAACCAAAAGCGATATCGCGTTTGAAAAGCAGTTGGTGAAAAAGCCGTTGCCGTAGGCGAGCACACGGCCAAGACGCGCTCCTGCCAAGGGTTTCAGCGCATTAGCGGATTGCCGCTGCAAGGGCGCACAAGCCCAGCCGCGCGGCATCCTCCGGGCCATGCTGCGACGTGAAGCCGCAGAGTGTCAATGCAGTGTTGTAACGCGCGGTCAAGGCGCTGCTGCCAATCAAGGTGATTGTTGTAGATGCATGGGTGGCCGCAGCCCTGCCATCGGTACCGCTCGCACCACTCGCACCACTCGCACCACTCGCACCACTCGTAGTATCCGTACCACCCGCACCACCCGCACCACCCGCACCCCGCGCCTGTGCCAATGCGCCGCCAATCTCTGCGCCGATCAACATGCCCGAGAGGTAGGACGGCAGTGCCGCAGCGTCGAACGTGCCGAACAAGCCAAGCGTGCGCGCCGAGAAAATGCGATGGAGCAGCTCGACAGGTGCCTCGAAGCCATAGCGCACGCCGCGCGCGAAGGCGGCGGTGTCGTGCAGCGCGTCTGCCTGCATCAAGCGGCCCAGTATGGTGTGCTGGCTGAGTGCGGCGTAGACCTCGCCGGTCATCCAGCTTGAGAAGCGCACGATGGCGCCACTCTCAATCCATACCCACTTGCTGTGACTGCCGGGCAGCACGGCAAGCTGCGAACCGTTCGCCGGCAAGGCACCGATGATCTGCGTTTCTTCGCCACGCATCACGTCTGGCACGCTCGAGCGGGGATCGGTGAACGAGACACCAGGCACGATGTGCAGCGTGCGCCCATCGCCCATGCCGAGCTTGACTATGGCGCGCGCGATGCTGGCGGCGTCTGCCGGACAAGCGCAATACGGCGCTTCGAGCCAACCCTGCTTGCTGCCGATCATGCCGCTCGCGATCAGCGTGGCGTGCGGCGCGGCGTCAAGCCAGTCGCCGCAGCACTGGCGCAGGGCGGCATGAAAATCACCATTGGTGACCTGCATGATGCCGAGGGCTTCGCTGCGTGTGCCGATCATGCTGCCGTCGGCGGCGATGGCGTAGGCGCGCAGTGAGCTGGTACCCCAGTCGAGGGCAATCAGGGCGGCGTTCAAGCGCTGGCTCCACCGTGCGCTGCGAGAAACGCTTCCACTTGCGCGCGCGACGGCAACGGTGCAACCGCGCCGAACCCAGTCGTCGTGAGCGCGGCGGCGGCGTTGGCGTAGCGCGCTGCGGTGGCCAAGTCGTCTCCCGCGACCAGGCGCGCGAGCAGCGCGCCGTCAAAGCAATCGCCTGCAGCGGTGGCATCGACCGCACTGACCTGATGACCGGCGATGCGCGTGCGTGTTTCATGTGTGGCCGCAATGCAGCCAGCGCCGCCGAGCTTCAACACGACGTTGCGCGCACCTTGGACAAAGCACCAATCGATAATGGCATCTGGCTTGTCGAGTTGCGCAATCTGCTGCATGTCTTCGAGGCTCG
>JANNCZ010000900.1:0-11601 GCA_031387185.1 Burkholderiales bacterium | reverse complement strand
ATCATCCAGGCAGCGGTGGCGGCCGCCGCTACCAGAAATGAAATGGGCGCAAACGCCGCTTCAAACCCCGGCTGCAAGCGCTCGAAATTGGCGGCGATGCGCGGCGGCCAGCCAAGCTGCAGCGCGCAGTAACCGAGCCAGATCAGCGCCGCGCCGAGCGTGAAGGTGATGCGGCCGAACCAGTCGATGCCGGCCGCCACGCCCTTGGCGAGGCGGCTCAGCGCCGGCACGGCCAGCACCGCGAGCGCGGGCAGCAGCGGCAACAGCACCGTTTGGGACAGGGTGTGCGTCCAGCACAGGGCAATCAGGCTGGCGAGCGCGAGCGCAAGCGCGGGCAAATGCAGGCGGCGCGGCTCGGTCTCACCGAGAAAGGACTTGCGCCGCCGCAGCGTCCACCACAGCACGACCAGCCAGAGCGGGAACACGAACCATGCGAGCGTCTTGAGGGCTGAACGCCATTCCGCCCAGACGGGAAAATCAAATTGCGCCGCCATCCAGCGGCCATAAAAATGCGCGAAGGCGGCACCGTCGTGTTCGATCAGCGCCACCGTGCTGCGGGTCCACAAGGCGAACAGGAACAGCGCGATCACCACGCCGCTGCTCATCACCAGCAGCAGGCGTGGTGTGCGCCAGGTTGCGTCAAGCACGGCCAGCAAAATCAGCGCAACGCACAGCGTGAGCGCGGCAGGCAGGCCGCGCGCCAGCGCTGCCATACCGAGCGTGAACCCCAGCGCAGCGGCCATGACGAAGGCACCGCGCGCGCTGTGCGCACGCGCTGGCGCGGTGGCCAGCACCCAGAGCAACAAGGCGCAGGCAGCGATGAAGGCGGGCTCGGCGGCGATCTCGTGCGTGCGCGCCAACAGTCCTGGACAAGCGAGCAGGGCGAGTACCGCGAGCCGCCCCTCAGTGTCGCCGAATGCGGCGCGTGCAGCGCGGTAGGCAGCGTAGATGGTGGTAAGGGTCCACACGCCGGTGGCGAGGCGCGCCGCGTCATGCCCGTGCAATACGCCTCCCAGAAATTTGATGAATAGCGCCGCGAGCCAGAACGCGAGCGGCCCTTCCTCGGGCACCATTTGTCCCGCGACGTTGGGGATCAGCCAATCGGCGAGCGTGCCGTGCGCCATGCTCCACGCAATGCCGAAGCCGGCGGCGTCATCCTGCTTCCACGGGTCGTGGCCGGCCAGACCGAGCAGGGCATAGAGGATGGCGAGCGCCCAGAACCAGGGACTCGGCAGCGGCACGGGGATACGCCGGTGACTTAGGCTGGTAGTGAGCGGCGTACCCAACATACCCGGCCTACCCGGCGTACCACCTGTGGTGCCGGGGGCTGTCGCTGTCAGACGCTGCCAGAACAGCCTCACTCGATCACCTTGAGCTTTTGCCCGGCCACCGGTTCGCCGGCTGGATACTGCGCATTCATCAGCCGTAGTTGCGACTCGGCAGTGCGCCCGAGGGGAGAACGCTTGGCGAGGTCTGCGTAGCGTGTCGTAGCCGTCGCGGTGATGATGCGCATGCGCAGCGGCTCAGCTGCCGCGCGGTCGGCCGCCACGAATGCGCGCATGCTTTTGAATGTGCTGTTGATCGCCGTAGTGTGCCGTGCCAATTGCTCTGCTGTTTTTGCCTGTCCGACCAGCACGAACGCCTTGACTGCCGCGCCGCTGCTCGCAGCGTCGCCCGCGAAAACCACGCCGGCACGCACATTGGCACCGCGCACATTGGCAATGGCGGCGGGATGCCCGTTGACCGCTGCCGTATCGGCCGCGCCGTCAATGGCAATCTTGCGGCGCAGCGTGTCCTGCGGCGTTGCACCCTTGGCCGGCGTTTCGAGCAGGATGTCGATGATGGCCTCGCCGCCAGGCGCGGTGGCGCGCAGACGGTCCGGGCGGTTCTGCACACGCCAGTCGGGCGGGAACTGCATCACCAGGCCCAACTCGGCATGGCGGAAGGCGTTGTCGCGCACCACGCCTTGCGAAATGTTGTCGGCAAACACCGTGCCATCGAGATGGGCGAGGAAGGCGTCACGATTGCCGTCTGCGCCGACGGCAATGACATTGCGGCCCGCAGTGCTTGCGCTGGCCGCTGCCGCGCGCGCGGCTTCCGCGATCACCTCTTTCAGGCGCGTGTCGTTGTCCGGATGCGAGGCAAACAGCCCGTGATAGGCGCGCGGTGGACGATTCTCTTCGCGTGCCAGTTGCGCGTCAAACGTCTCCTGATTTTTGAGCACGCCGATGACGCTGATCATCGCTTGCGGGGCGTAACCGGTGCGCGCCAGGTATTCCGCGCCAAGCCGGTCGGCTTCGAGTTCGTGATCGCGCCCGTAGCCCGACAGCAGGGCGCCCGCCGCAATATTGGTCAGGTTGCCCACTGACTGACTGCGCAAACCTGGCACGAAGATCGACGCGATGGTCAGGCCAATGTTCGCGCCTTGCTCGGCACTCATCTGGCGCACGCTGTGGCGCGCGGTGACGTGGCCGATTTCGTGACCGAGCACGGCGGCCAGCTCTGCCTCTGAATTGAGATAGGCGAGGATGCCGCGTGTCACATAAATGTAGCCGCCGGGCAATGCGAACGCGTTGACCTCGGGCGAATCGATCACTGCGAAGCGGTACTCAAGACCAGCGCGATGGCTGTGGCGGGCGAGTCGCTGTCCGAGTGATTCGACATAGGCCGCAAGGCCTCGGGCCGCTTTGTCATTACCACGGCGATGATCGTACAGCGGACTTTCCTTTTTGATCTGCTGGTCGTAGGCGCGCCCCATGCGCAGTTCCTGCTCTTCCGAGACGACGACGAAATCGGATTTGCCGGTCACGGGATTCTGCGCGCAGCTTGCGGTCAACAGCATTGCAAACAAGCCGCACGCGCAGGCGGTTGCGCCACGTAATTGAGGCTCCCGTTGAACCAGAAGTCGAGACAGAGCGTGGGGCAGGGAAAGCATCAGCAGATTTTACCGGGCGAACAATCGATCCAGAGGGGCCACGCATACAAAATGACGCGCATCGTGCACTGCACGCACAAAACAAAAAAGGCAGCCGAAGCTGCCTTTTTGTGGAACCACTGTGTATCAAGCCGCAGGGGTTGCCTCTGCCGGGGCTGCCGCCGCTGCCGGCTTTTTGCTGCCATAACGCTGCTTGAACTTCTCAACGCGGCCTGCCACGTCAACGATTTTCTGCTTGCCGGTGTAGAACGGGTGTGACTCTGATGACACGTCCAGACGCACAGCCGGGTACTCTTTGCCATCGGTGTGCTTGACCTTTTCGCGGTTCTTCACGTCCATGGTGGAGCGCGTAACGAACTGGAAGTTCGCGCCCGGATCAATAAAGAGCACGTCGTGGTATGCGGGGTGAATGCTGTCTTTCATGATTGCCTCTGTGGATGTCGCGGTTTCCTGCGGCCCGGCGAATTTACATCGCCAATGCGATGCTGATTCGAGCGTTGTTGCCGTTGTTGCAAATGTTGCCGCCGGACAAAGCCAAGGTTTCGCGAGGGTGGGAAAGCCAATGAGTATAGCCGAAAAAGCCTTTTGGCGGAAGGGTTTAGCGCGTTTTGTCGCGTTTTGTATACGGCTGCTAAGCGTTTCGTCAGCGCTTTACGGCGCGTCGCCAGTCCGTACCGGGCGCGCGGCATCCGCGCACCATTCGCTCCATGAGCCAGGATAGAGCGTGCCGCCGCCAAGCCCTGCGATCTCCAGCGCCAGCAAGTTGTGGCAGGCAGTCACGCCGGAGCCGCACTGGTGCATTGCCTGCGCGGGGGCAAGACCGGCGAGCAAGGTCTGCCATTCGCTTTGGAGTTGCGCGGCGGGTTTGAAGCGTCCGTCGGCGGCGATGTTGAGTTTCCAGAAGCGGTTGCGCGCGCCGGGAATATGGCCGGCCACTGGATCCATCGGTTCGGTGCTGCCGTTGTAGCGCTCGGGCGCGCGTGCGTCGACGACGCAGGCATCCACCGCGCCGATGCGGGCCTGAACTGTGGCGGCTTCCACTTTCATCGCATCGTTGGACTGCGCTTGAAAGTTTGTGCCTGACCAGGTTGGCGTGGCAGCGTTGAGTGGCCGGCCTTCGGCTTGCCATTGTTGAATACCGCCATCGAGTACCGCGACGGCCTGGTGGCCAAGCCAGCGCAAACACCACCAGGCGCGCGCGGCGTAGGAGCCGGATGCGCTGTCGTAGAGCACGACTTGTTTGGCGGCGTCGATGCCGAGGCGCGAAAACGTGGCGGCGAGGGCCGCCGCTGTGGGCAGCGGATGGCGGCCGCGCCCGCCTGCGGTAATAGCGGCGTGATCTGCCAGATCGTCGTCAATCGAGATGAAGCGCGCTCCGCAGATGTGCGCTTCGGCGTAGGCGTTGCGCCCGAAGGCGGGCTTCATCAAGTCATGGCGGCAGTCGAGGATGACCCACTGCGGATCGTCCAGGTGAGCAGCCAGACCGGCGGTTGAGACCAGCGCGTTGAATCCTGTCATGGCTGCGTACTTGCGTCCGCTTTCGCGCCATGCAACTCGCGCCGCAGGTACTCATGAAAGTGCTGCATGCCGTCTTCCATCGGGGTCTGATACGGCCCGGCCTGGTTGAGGCCTTGCTCCATCAGTGCACGCCGTCCGGCGTCCATGCGCAGTGCAATCTCATCATCTTCGGTGCAGGTCTCCATGTAGGCGGCCTGCTCGGCTTCGACGAACTCGCGCTCGAACAGCACGATGTCTTCGGGGTAGTAAAACTCGACCACGTTGGTGGTTTTTTGCGGCCCGCGCGGGATCAGGTGCGACACCACCAGTACGTGGGGATACCACTCGACCATGATGTTGGGGTAGATCGTGAGCCAGATCGCGCCGTGCTTGGGCGGCTTGCCTGCGCCGTACTTGAGCACCTGCTCATGCCAGACGCGGTAAGTGTCGCTGCCAGGACGGTCGAACGCACTATTCACCCCCACCGTCTGCACCGAATAGCGGTCGTCAAACTGCCAGGTGAGGTCTTCGCAGGTGACGAATTTGCCCAGGCCCGGATGGAACGGTTCGACGTGGTAATCCTCCAGATAGACCTCGATAAAAGTCTTCCAGTTGTAATCGCATTCGTGAATGCGCACGTGATCGAGGCGAAAGCCTTCAAACGAGAGGTCGGCAGCGACGCTCAGGTTGTGCAGGTCGGCGGCGATGTCGCGCGGGCCGCGAAACAGCAGACCGTTCCAGCGCGCGGTCTTGACATGATGCAGATCGAGGCAGGGATTGACGCCAAAGTAGGGTGCGCCGAGCAGCTTGCCGCCGGCGTCGTAGGTCCAGCGATGCACCGGGCAGACGATGTTGCCGCCGTGGGGTGCGAGGTTGCCGCGGCCGCCCAGCATGATGGCCTGGCGGTGGCGGCAGACGTTGGAAATCAGGTTGACACCGCTCTGGTTACGCACCAAAGCGAGGGCATCATTCATCCAGCCGATGGCGTGAAAATCACCCGCCTCGGGCACCATCAGTTCGTGCCCGACATAGCCGGGGGCCTTGCTGAAAATGCTGCGCTGTTCGAGGTCGAATTGCGCTTGCGTGTGGTACCAGTCTACCGGTAGTTGTGATTGCGCCGGCCGCAATTGATGGGTGAGCCCCAAGTCCGACATAACACCAATTCCTCCCAAAGGCCGTAAGAGAAACCTCGAACGATGAGCCGATTTCGTGGCTGATTTTGTGGCAAACCGCGCCTAGCCTACTTTCGTCTGTGATCCGCTTTGTAATTCGTCTGCCGATTCGTCTGCGTTTGAAGCGCAGTCTGCCATTTTACCCTGCCGCGCGGGTAAAATGCTCGTTTTGACGCAACACGGCGGCGACAGCCTGCCGCTGGTTCAGTCCCATGCCAAAGTTAGCCGCTCCGGGAGCAAAATCCGGAGCCTCACCGGATCAAATGCCGTTTGAAGACGCCCTGCGCGAGCTGGAGGCGATTGTCGAGGCGATGGAGGCGGGCGAGTTGCCGCTCGAAGAATCCGTGCAGCGCTACCAGCGCGGCGTCGATCTGGTCAAAGCCGCGCATGCGCGCCTCAAGGCCGCCGAACAGCAGGTCAAGGTGCTCGAAGACGGTGTATTGAAACCGCTCGATCTGGAGGGGGCCGAATGAACGCGGTCAGCGCGCCGGCCGGCGTGATGTTCTCGATCTGGATGCAGGACGTGCAGGCGCGCATGGAAGGCGCGCTGGCCAAGCTGCTGCCGCCGGCCAGTACCGCACCCGCGCGTCTCCACGACGCCATGCGCTATGCGGTACTGGGCGGAGGCAAGCGGGTGCGGCCTCTGCTGGTATTTGCGGCTGGTGAGGTGGCCGGTGCCGATGCAGCTGCGCTGGAGATTCCCGCTGCGGCGATTGAAATGATCCACGCCTATTCGCTGGTGCATGACGATCTGCCGAGCATGGACGATGACGCCATGCGCCGCGGCAAGCCGACCGTGCACGTCGAATTTGGCGAGGCCACCGCCATTCTCGCGGGCGATGCCCTCAATGCCCACGCGTTTGTGCTGTTGGCGTCACGCCGCGCTGCGCCGGACGCGGCGGCGCAGTTGCAGATGATCGAAGTGCTTGGCGCAGCGGCTGGTTCGCGGGGTATGTGCGGCGGCCAGCAAATTGACATGGATGCCGTGGGTCAGGACATCACCGAACCCGAACTCGAAATGATGCACATCCACAAGACCGGTGCGCTGATTCGCGCGGCGGTCACGCTGGGCGTGCTGTGCGGCAGGCCGCTGGCGGCCAATGAGCGCGCGCGGCTTGATCATTACGCCAAATGCACCGGCCTGCTGTTTCAGGTGGTCGATGACATTCTTGACGCCACGCAAGACTCGGCCACGCTGGGCAAGACGGCGGGCAAGGATGAACTGCACGGCAAGCCCACGTATGTATCGATCCTCGGGCTGCCGGACGCAAGGCGCAAGGCGCAGGCCCTGCTCGACGACGCGCTCGCCGCGCTTGAACCGTTGGGTGCGCGCGCGCAGCGCTTGGCCGAGTTGACGCGCTTCATTGCGCGCAGAAGCTTTTGATCATGTCAACCTCCACGGCCCTTCTGGCCTCGATCAACGACCCTGCTGATCTGCGGCGGCTGCCGCGCCAGCATCTGGAGCAGCTCGCAGTCGAGTTGCGCGCTTTCGTGCTCGACTCGGTGTCCAAAACTG
Organism: Burkholderiales bacterium; assembly: GCA_031387185.1. Lineage (GTDB taxonomy): Bacteria > Pseudomonadota > Gammaproteobacteria > Burkholderiales > JAEUOS01 > CANJDH01. Next base: position 4,481 of record JANNCZ010000900.1, on the reverse strand, counting down.
GCGGCCACCTGTCATCCAATCTGGGCACGGTTGAGTTGACGATTGCGTTGCACTACGTATTCAACACGCCGTATGACCGCATTGTCTGGGACGTGGGTCACCAGACTTACCCGCACAAAATATTGACCGGGCGGCGCGAGCGCATGCCGACGCTGCGTCAGTTGGGCGGCATTTCCGGCTTTCCGCGCCGCGACGAGAGCGAGTACGACACCTTTGGCACCGCGCACTCGTCCACCTCGGTCTCTGCCGCGCTCGGCATGGCGTTGGCAGCGAAGCAGAAAGGCGAAGACCGCTACGCGGTGGCAGTGATCGGCGATGGTGCGATGACGGCCGGCATGGTGTTCGAAGCGATGAACAACGCTGGTGTCTACGAAGATGCGCGTCTGATCGTGGTGCTCAACGACAACGACATGTCGATCTCACCGCCGGTGGGTGCGCTCAACCGCTATCTTGCGCGCCTGATGAGCGGACGCGTTTATTCAGCAGCGCGCAAGGCCGGCAAGGCCGTGCTCGGCGTAGTGCCGCCGCTGTGGGAACTGGCCAAGCGTTTTGAGGAACACGCCAAGGGCATGGTGGTGCCAGGTACGTTGTTTGAGGAATTGGGCTTCAACTACATTGGGCCGATTGACGGACACGATCTCGAATCCCTGATTCCGACGCTGGAAAACCTGAAAGAGCTCAAAGGCCCGCAGTTCCTGCACGTGGTCACGAAAAAAGGGCAGGGCTACAAACTGGCCGAAGCAGACCCGGTGCTGTATCACGGCCCCGGCAAGTTTGATCCGGCCGAAGGCATTGTGGCCAAGCCCGCCGGCAAACCGACCTATACGCAGGTGTTTGGCGATTGGCTCTGTGACATGGCAGCCGCTGATGCACGTGTAGTTGGCATCACGCCGGCGATGCGTGAAGGCTCCGGTCTGGTGAAATTCGCCGAGCAGTATCCGCAGCGTTATCACGATGTTGGCATCGCCGAGCAGCATGCGCTGACCTTTGCCGGTGGTCTGGCGTGTGAAGGGCTCAAGCCGGTGGTGGCGATTTACTCGACGTTTTTGCAACGTGCCTACGACCAGTTGATTCACGATGTGGCCCTGCAAAATCTGCCGGTGTTGCTCGCAATCGACCGTGCCGGGTTGGTTGGTGCCGATGGTGCAACCCACGCGGGCAGTTTTGATCTGACGTTTTTGCGCTGCCTGCCCAATGTCTCGGTGCTCGCGCCTGCCGATGAAAACGTATGCCGGCAGATGCTTTACACCGGGTTCCTGCAAGACCATACGGTGGCGGTGCGCTATCCGCGCGGCAGTGGGCCGGGCGTGGCGGTGCAACAGCAGATGACGGCGCTGCCGTGGGGCAAGGCCGAGGTGAAGCGGCGCGGTGCGCAAAAGCCGGGGCGGCGGTTGGCGATTCTCGCGTTCGGTTCGATGGTGCCGCCCGCGTTTGCGGCGGGGCTGGAACTCGACGCCACGGTGGTCAACATGCGCTTTGTCAAGCCACTGGATGAGGCGCTGGTGTGTGAACTCGCGATGAGCCACGACCTGATCGTTACCGTTGAAGAAAACGTCATCGCTGGTGGTGCCGGTGCGGCCTGCGCCGAAGCGCTCAGCGCGGCGGGCATTGTGGTGCCGCTGTTGATGCTGGGTTTGCCGGACCGCTTTATTGATCATGGTGATCCGGTCAAGCTGCTCTCACTCCAAGGCCTGGATGCGGCGGGCATCCGCAAGTCCATCGAAGTACGGTTCAATCTTCAGGCGCGGGCCTTGAAAAAGAGTGCTTAGGGCACCAATTCTCTCTTAAGTTTCTTTTGTACACCAGCCATTACCACTTCTCCACTTCTCTATAGCCAGATTGTTTAACCCGGGTAGACTGTCGTTGTTGCCCGATTGGGAAAAATCATGAATACCCGCGATTCGGCGTTCGCCGCCAAACCCCTGGTCGATGTGCAAAGCTCGGCCGACACGCGTCACATCGCCATCAACAAGGTGGGCATTCGTGCGATCCGCCATCCGGTGCAGATTGCCGAGCGTGCCGGTGGCGCGCAGCGCACGGTGGCCACCTTCAGTATGACGGTCGGGCTGCCGCAGGAATTCAAGGGTACGCACATGTCGCGCTTTGTCGAAATTCTCAATGCTCACGAACGTGAGATTTCGGTCGAATCGTTCGGCGCGATGCTGCAGGAAATGGCCACTCGGCTCGAAGCCAAGACCGGCCACATCGAAATGCGTTTTCCGTATTTCATCGACAAGGCAGCACCTGTGTCGGGCGTGCGCAGCTTGATGGATTACGACATCACCTTCATCGGCGAGATCGAGAACGGTGTCACCAAATTCATCATGGAAGTGCTGGTGCCGGTGACCAGCCTTTGTCCGTGTTCCAAAGAGATTTCTGACTACGGCGCACACAACCAGCGCTCGCACGTGATCGTGCGTGCCGAGACCACCGGCTTTGTGTGGATCGAAGAGATTGTCGAGTTGATCGAGAAGCAGGCATCGTGTGAGCTCTACGGTTTGCTCAAGCGCCCCGATGAAAAATACGTCACCGAGCGCGCCTACGACAATCCCAAGTTTGTCGAGGATCTGGTGCGAGACGTGGCGGCAGCGCTAAATGCAGACCGGCGCGTGGTGGCCTACACGGTCGAAGCCGAGAATTTCGAATCAATCCACAACCATTCAGCCTACGCGCTGATTGAGCGCGACAAACGGCACGGTTAAAAGGGTGCTGTGCGCAGCTTGTTGTGGTGCGCTGCGTTGCGCCGCCGCTGCAACCGGGCGTGGTTGATAAACGTGCTGCCAAGCAGACGAAGACCGCTGCCAGGCAGACTAAAACCGCTTGATCAGCGTGAGGCTCTCGCCCTCGCGCCTCATTTCGATTCGATTGAGAAACGTCATGCCTAGCAGGCCGATGCCGCCGGTGCCCGGGCCTTCACGCACGGTGGCGTCAATGCCGTAGAGCGTGATTGGCCCGACGGCCACTGAATCGAGTTGTACGCGCCAACTTTTGACCGGGCCGTTTGCCGTATTGCTCCAGCCCGCCGTGCCGTTACGAAACGCGATACCGGCCTGCTGCGCGAGCGCTGCGTCCATCGACACCGTCGTGGCACCGGTGTCCACCAGGAACGGCAGGTCCACGCCATTGATTTTTGCATTGACGGCGTACATGCCGTTTTGCGTCTCGCGCAGTGTGATGCGTTCGCGCTTGTCGCTTGATGCGGTGCCTGCACTTGCAGTACCCCCCTTGCCAGCAGCGGAGGCGCTGCCCTCCGTGGGCTGTGATGCGGACTGCAACGCAGTCTGTGACCCGGGACGCGACAGCCGCAATATCTGCCCGTCGCGCTGCATTGCCAAGCGCCCGATAAAGCTCATGCCGAGCAACACGCCGTCCCAGCCGTTCATGCCGTCGCTGACTGCCGCCTCAACCCTGTCGAGCGTGATGCCACCGATACGCACGCTGTCGAGCACGATGATGAAGGCACCCACATTGCCGTTCGCGGTACTGACGGAGACTGGGCGCCCCTGCCGGTAGGCGATGCCGAGTTGGTTCGCCAGCGTCGAGCCGAGCGCGATGGTGGTAGCACCGGTGTCGACAACGAAACGCACGCTTTTGCCGTTGATCGCGCCTACCGTGACGTAGGAGCCGCGGGTGTCGGGCGACAGCACGATGGTGTCAGCACTCGCGCTGCGGCCGCTGCTGCGAAATGGCTGACCGATGCGCAGCAGCCGGCGCTGGCCGTCAATCTCGAAGGTCGCGCTGTCGGACGCCACCGTGAGCAGGGTGACGCCCTCGGTAGTCTTCTGGCCAGCACTCAGGGTGCGGGGCGGGCCGCCGTCAATGGAGACCAGCGCTTTGCCCGGGAACAGGCCGACTACGTTGACGTCAGCGCTGAAACCGTTGGTGCAGGCGGTTGTTAGGAGGCATGCGGCCAGTATCCTTGACCACCAACGGTTTCCGCCCGCTTGCCAATCGAAATTCCGCGAGAAATGCCGCGACGAAAAGACGTGCCGTGACGAGAACATGACCGGCCCTGCTGTGCGCGGTCGTGCGCGAATCAGTCGCGAAAATTCTGAAACAACAGCGGCACCTCGGTGACATCCTTGCGTACCAGCGCAATCGCCGCTTGCAGGTCATCGCGCTTGGTGCCGGTGACGCGCACCGCTTCGCCCTGGATCGAAGATGTGACTTTGAGCTTGGCATCCTTGATCAGTCGCACGATTTTCTTCGACTGCTCCTGCTCGATGCCGTTGCGCACCTTGATGAGCTGCTTGACCTTGTCGCCGCCAATTTTTTCCGCGTCGCCGATGTCGAGGAAGCGCACATCGACACTGCGCTTGGTCATCTTGTTGGTGAGCACGTCGCGCATCTGGCTCAACTGAAAATCAGAGTCTGCAAACGCAGTGAGCTCGCGTTCTTTTTGCTCGAAGCGCGCGTCGGTGCCCTTGAAATCAAACCGGTTGGTGATTTCCTTGTTGGCCTGATCTACGGCGTTTTTCACC
>JANNCZ010000889.1:0-2448 GCA_031387185.1 Burkholderiales bacterium | reverse complement strand
GTGTCCGGGCAAGCGAATCACGTGAATGCCTTCGCTCGACGTCATGTGCGAGTCAGCATCGGCAAACACATAGAGCTGGCCGCCGCGCGCACGCACTTCCTGAATGTTGGACTTGAGTTTTTCGAGCATCGCGTCGTTGGGTGCGACGGTGACGACCGGCATGTCACCGGTGACCAGCGCGAGCGGGCCGTGTTTCAACTCGCCTGCCGGGTAGGCTTCGGCGTGGATGTAGGAAATTTCCTTGAGCTTCAACGCACCTTCAAGCGCAATCGGATAGTGCAGGCCGCGCCCGAGGAACAGGGCGTTTTCCTTTTTTGCAAACGTCTCGCTCCAGGCGATGATTTGCGGCTCAAGCGCAAGCACACTGCTGATGGCGGCGGGCAGATGGCGCAGGTTTTTGACGTGCTCGCGCTCGGCCTCGGGCGTGAGGCGGCCGCGCAATTTGGCCAGTGTGAGCGTCAGCAAAAACAGCGCCGCCAGTTGCGTGGTGAAGGCCTTGGTAGAGGCGACACCGATCTCGGTGCCGGCGCGGGTGAGGTACGAGAGCGACGTCTCGCGCACCATCGCACTGGTGGCGACGTTGCAGATGCCGAGCGAATGCACGTGGCCGAGTGACTGCGCGTGCTTCAGCGCTGACATGGTGTCAGCCGTCTCGCCGGATTGCGAAATCGTGACGATCAGCGTCTTGGGATTGGGCACGCTGTCCCGATAGCGGTATTCGCTCGCGACTTCGGCTTGCGTGGGGATGCCGGCAATCGCTTCGAGCCAATAACGCGCGGTCAGGCCCGAGTAATAACTGGTGCCGCAGGCGAGGATGTGGATCGAATCAATCTGGCGCAGCACGGCTTCGGCATTCACGCCGAACAGCGCCGGCACGATGCCTTCGACGCCTTCAAGCGTGTCGGCGAGCGCCTGCGGTTGCTCGAAAATTTCCTTCTGCATGTAGTGCTGGTAGGGGCCGAGCTCGACTGCACCTGCCACTGCGGTCACGGTCTTCACCGGGCGATGCGCCGGGACAAAAACGCTCGCGGCGTCTGCCGCTCCCGACCCGCTCACACCAACGATCTTCACGGCGTCGCGGGTGACTTCCACGACGTCGCCATCTTCGAGAAAAATGATCTGGTCGGTGGTGCCGGCCAGTGCGAGGGCGTCGGAAGCGAGGAAATTTTCATCCGCATTGGCCTGCGTAGCGCCCGACGCGCTCCCGCTGCTCCCCACGCCATCCATGCCACCCGTGCCACCCACGCCACCGTGGCGCGCGGCGGTGCTTGCACCAAGACCCACCACGAGCGGGTTGCCGGCACGCGCGCCGATCACGGTGAACGGTTCGCTCCTGGCGACCACTGCAATCGCGTAAGCGCCGCGCAATTGTTTGACCGCCGTCTGCACCGCATCAAACAGCTTGCCGCGCAGATTGTCACTCTGCGCGCCACGATAGAGACTGTGGATCAAATGCGCGATGACCTCGGTATCGGTTTGGCTCTCGAACACATAGCCTTGCGCTTTGAGCGCGGTGCGCAGCTCTTCGTAGTTCTCGATGATGCCGTTGTGCACCAGCGCGATCTCGCCCGACGAGACATGCGGATGCGCATTGCTCGTCACCGGCGCGCCGTGGGTGGCCCAGCGCGTGTGCGCGATGCCGGTGCCGCCGCTGATGTGGTCGCGGGTGACCTGCTCCTGCAAATCGGCAACACGCGTCACGCTGCGTGCGCGCCGCAGTGGCGTGTCTGCGGTGCCGCCCAGCACCGCCAGCCCGCAGGAATCGTAGCCACGGTATTCAAGCCGCCGCAGGCCCTCGACCATCACGGGAACAATATCGCGGCCCGCCACCGCGCCGACGATGCCGCACATCAGCGATTTACCTTGGACAAGTTCAACGCAGCATGCCTCTACTCAAACTCGACAATCGCTTCGATCTCGACCGAAAATCCGCGCGGCAGCGAACCGACGCCCACCGCCGAGCGCGCGTGCGCACCTTTGTCACCAAACACTTCGACGAACAAGTCGGAGCAACCGTTGACGACTTTGGGTTGGTCGGTAAAGTCGGGCACCGCATTGACCATGCCCAGTACCTTGACCACACGCTTGACGCGCGCGAGGTCGCCCAACGCATGCTTCATCACACCGATAAGGCCGATGCCGACGGTGCGCGCGTCCTGATAGGCTTCCTCGACGCTCACCTCGCGCCCCACTTTCGGCACTGGTTGCGCCGAAGCAGGCCGCACCGGCCAGCCTTTGCCCGCGAGATAGAGCAGCTTGCCGGTGATGACGAAAGGCACATAGTTGCCGCCCGGCGCGCCGGGGGCCTCGAGGGTGATGCCGAGTTGGGTGAGCTTTTGTTCCGGGGTCATGGCATACCTTTCAGGAAGATTTCTTTTGCGGCGGCTTCCACGCATCCAGCGTCAGTTGTTTGGCGCGTGTCAGAGTGAGCTTGCCACCGGGTGCGGC
>JANNCZ010000887.1:0-3108 GCA_031387185.1 Burkholderiales bacterium | reverse complement strand
TGCTCAATGGCACTGAGCGTGCGCGCTGGCCCGACTTGAGCGCGGGTGGTCAGACCTTCAAGACTGCGAAGGCGGAGGGGAAGAAGGGCAAGCAGACTGGGTTGTTTGAGTGATCGCTCCAGCCGGCGCACTGCCGATTCTGGTACCCCAGCACTATGTGATTCTGGTCAATTGCCTGGAACGTGAGTTCGGTGCTGTCGCGGATATTTTGGCGGCAACTCCCGCATCGACAACGGAGATGGACGACCGACACGCGGCAGCCGCGGTCGATTGCATGCTGGAAACACTCGTGGAAACAGTGCAGTGTTTTTCGGCCGTATGCAATGGTTCATTGGGGCGCGCGTTCGCCGGTGGAATACACCTTTCAGACGGTGATCTGCGCGCGGTGGCGCGCGCTGCTTGTGAACCCGCACTACTGTTGGCTCGCGGTCTGGTCAGCTTTCAATGCGGGCGCTGTACGGGGAGATTCGCCAAGCCAGCTCGATTGCTGGCGTCCGTGGTTCGCGAGGTGCTGTGCGAAATGTTGGAATTTGAACAAGGATTGGTGCGGTTGATTCACTTTCCTGAAGAAGCGCGGGCGCGCATAGTCCGTGGGGAGGTCGAAATAGAATACCGGCCGAAGCCTAGCGCGGCGTTGCGCGAATTTGGTGAGTGGATTTCCACTGAGTCAAAAGCGGCTGAAGCATTGCAATCTGGTGCTCGGGAAGAAAATTCTGGCAATCCATTGCCCACCATGCTGCTGTTGGCAGCGCTGGGCCTGTGGGTGGCCTAAGTGGGGAATTTCTTTAAGAGTGGCTCCCACCATGGGTTGAGGCGCCATGTTTTGTATGGACTGTTGATCTGGCCGTGGCTTTGTGGCGTGGCCTGTGCTGCCGACCTGACCATCTTTGCCGCCGCGAGCCTGAATGAAGCGCTCAACGAAAACGTCAAGACTTTCAACGCCAACAGTGGCCACCGGGTGCGCGTCTCATACGCCGCCAGCAGCGCGCTGGCGAAACAAATCGAGAATGGCGCGCCGGCCGATGTGTTCATTTCGGCGGATGCAGAGTGGATGGACTACGCGGCACAAAAGAACTTGCTGGCACCCGGCACGCGGCGCAATCTGGTGGGCAACAGTCTGGTGCTGATTGCCCCTGCTGCTGCGTCCAACGCGAATGGCATGCAACTGAAGATCGCACCGAAATTTGCGCTTGCGCAGGCTCTGCAAGGCCGCCGCCTGGCGCTCGCCAATCCGGATGTGGTGCCGGCCGGAAAATACGCCCGCGCCGCGCTTACAAATTTAGGGGTGTGGCTCGATGTCGAAAAATCACTGACCCGTTCCGAGAATGTGCGCGCCGCGCTGGCCTTGGTGGCGCGCGGCGAAGCGCCGCTCGGCATTGTCTACGCGACCGACGCGAAGGCCGAGCCGAGGGTGCGCGTGGTCGATACGTTTGACGCCACGCTGCATCCCCCGGTGCTGTACCCGGCGGCGGCGGTCAAGGGGCGGCTCGATCCGGCAGTGCGGGCGTTGCTCGATTTTCTGGGCAGTCCGCAGGCGCGCGCGGTCTGGCTGCGGCATGGGTTTAACGTTCCGCCTTGAATCCGCCTCGCGTGCCTGCGCGATAATGGTTTCATGCTCTCTGCCGACGAAGTCGCGATCATATTGCTGAGTCTGAAGGTCGCTGCCGTTGGCGCTGCCTTCAGCCTGCCATTCGCCATCGTGGCGGCACTCATCCTCGCGCGCACGGTCTTTCCCGGCAAGGCATTGTTTGACGCCGTCGTGCATTTGCCGCTGGTGTTGCCGCCTGTGGTGACCGGCTATTTCCTGCTGATCGCATTTGGCCGTCAAGGGCCGCTGGGCGCATTTTTTGAGGAGGTGTTTGGCCTGACGTTTGCATTTCGCTGGACCGGCGCCGCGCTGGCCGCAGGCGTCATGGGCTTTCCGCTGATGGTGCGCGCGATCCAGCTGGCGCTGGAGGCGATTGATCCACGTCTCGAAGCGGCGGCACGCACGCTTGGTGCCGGCCGCTGGCGTGTACTGGTGAGTGTGACGCTGCCGCTGGCATTGCCCGGCCTGCTGGCGGGTGCGGCACTGGCCTTCGCGCGCGCGCTCGGCGAGTTCGGTGCCACCATCACGTTCGTCTCCAGCATTCCGGGCGAGACTCAGATATTGCCGCTGGCGATCTACAACCTGACGCAAAGCCCGGACAGTGATGCGGCCATTTTGCGCTTGTGCGCTCTCTCGGTAGCGCTGTCGCTAACGGCCCTGGTACTGTCGGAACGGATGACGCGGCGCGTGCGGGTGCGGCAGTCATGAGCCTCGAAGTCACATTCGCCTTGCAGTGGCCGGGCGGCGCACACATCGATGCGGCATTTGCCAGCGATGCCGCGACGCTGGCCTTGTTCGGCCGTTCCGGCTCGGGCAAGAGCACCGTGGTCAATGTGCTGGCGGGGCTGTTGCGGCCCAACACCGGGCGCATCGTGATCGATGGCGTGGTGTTGTTCGATGCGGCGCGCCGCATCAATGTCGCCAGCGCGGCGCGTGGCGTGGGCTATGTGTTTCAGGATGGTCTGCTGTTTCCGCACATGACGGTGCAGCAAAACCTGCTGTACGGCGCGCGCCGTGCGGGCACGCGCTCAATTGGATTGCAGCAGGTCGTGGGCCTGCTGGGCATTTCAGCGCTGCTCGCCCGCCGGCCCGCGACGCTGTCGGGCGGTGAGAAGCAGCGCGTCGCGATCGGCCGTGCCTTGCTGTCGAACCCGCGCATCCTGTTGATGGACGAGCCGCTTGCTTCGCTCGACGCCGGCCGCCGCAGCGAAATTCTGAGTCTGATCGAACGCGTGCGCGATGAATTGAAAGTGCGCATCGTGTATGTCAGCCACTCGGTGGGCGAAGTCACGCGCCTGGCCGACGAAGTCGTGTTGATGAACGGTGGGCAGGTGGTGGCGCACGGCGCGGTGGAAGAGATTTTCAATCGCGCTGATCTGCGCCCGCACACCGGGCGCTTTGAAGGCGGGGCGCTGATCGAGGCGAAAGCGATTGCGCAGGACCCGCACTATGGGCTGACCACCTTTTTCTTTGGCGACGGTGGCACCTTGGTGGCCCCCGGTCTTGATGTTCCCATCGGC
>JANNCZ010000785.1:0-1720 GCA_031387185.1 Burkholderiales bacterium | reverse complement strand
TCCGCAATGGTCGCAAGTCTCACCAAGGAGAAGAACTGATGTTCAACAGCTACGGGCTTGCCCGCATTGGCCGCGATGCTGAATTGCGCAGCACCACATCCGGGGATCAAGTCGCCAGCGTTTCACTGGCCTTCACGATCTACGTCAAGCGCGAGAAAACGACGCAATGGGTCGAAGGTGCTCTGTGGGGCGACCGCGCCGAGAAGTTGGCGCCGTATCTGCTGAAGGGCACGGCCGTTGCCGTGTCGCTGCAGGATGTTCACATAGAACAGTTCACCAAGCAGGACGGCACGCCCATGAGCAAGTTGGTCGGCCGCATTGCCGACATCGACCTAGCGGGCGGTGGCGAGCAGCGAGCCCCAGCGCCGGCCCCGCGCCAGGCGCCAGCACCAGCGCCGCGCCCGGCCCCGCGCGCCGCGCCAGTGTCGAGCACTGGATTCGATGACATGATCGATTCCATACCTTTCTAGCATGACCCTCACCCGACGCCAGGCCGAAGTCATGGCCATCCTCAAGGCCGCCACTGATGGCATCGCAGCCCGAGCCGTCGCGGCGCAGATCAACCTGAGCCAAGGCCGCACGTCTGAGGTGATCCGCGAGTTGCGCGTTCTTGGGCTGTGCGAGCAGGTGTCTGGTGGTTCCAATGCACTGTGGGCGCCATCAGAGCAAGCCGCCGCCATTCGTGAGCGCGTTTCGGCAGCCGCCAGGAATGCACGCCTGGCGCGCGGCCGGGCCTGGGAAGCGGTACGGCGCCAGCGTCAGAAGCAGCGCAGCGACGACGAGTGTGACTTTGCGCGACCGTCGATCAAGCGCACAGTACCCGCTGCCAGTTGCCCACCAATCAGGCGGTGCGCGCCGGCATCAGTTTTTTACCGGCAAATGGAGGCCGCATGACCACGCCACCCCCGCTGCTTGAGCCGGTTGAACGGTGCCAATAACCGGCCCGAAGGGTCCGGTTGATTGGCGGGTTCGGCTTCTTGGTGGATGAGCAAAAGAAAACCATGGAACACAAAACAATTTCAGTACAGCGATTCCGCGACTACAGCGGGGCGCCAACATGCTGCGCGGATCACTCGGCTGGCGAAACATGCCGATTCTTGGGTGTGCGCAACTTTGGGACTGTGGACGTTTGCATGCTTGGCGCACAGCGCGACCTGGCCCCGCGAACGACAGGTTTTCAGCGGCCCGATGCGCTCTGTGAGGTGTGGGCAGACGCCTAACGTCGGCGCTCACCGGCAAGACCCGGCCGCTACCGGCTAGACAAACACAAAAGCCGTGCGCCGGGGCTTGTCCGGTGCAGCAACTAGTTCGGCCTCTGGCACCGAACCGAGGAAAAGCATGATCTACGTTCTCATCATCATCCTGGGCGGCTATTCGTCGCAGTCCGGCTATTCAACTGTCGTGGCCGAGTTCAACACGTTTGAGGCGTGCGAAGCGACGCGAAAGAGCATCGTTTCGTCGGTCTTTCCGCCCGAGACGCGAGACCGCATTCCGCAACTGCGCACACATGGTTGCCACGCCAAGGGCGAGCGGAAATAAGAGGCCGAACGTCGAAGCTAACCGGCCTAAAACAGCCCGAGGTGAACTATGAGCAACGCACAAAACGACCCGGCCGTTTTAGGTCCGGTTCAGCGACAGGTTAGGCCTGGTGCCAGAGCGCACCCGGCGCCGGCAGTGCTTGACACTGACGACATTGAATTGCTGCGCGAGGCATTGGCAG
>JANNCZ010000784.1:0-12682 GCA_031387185.1 Burkholderiales bacterium | reverse complement strand
GTGCATTTGGCTGGGAGTTGCCCAATGAGCGCGCGCAACTGGCGGCGCTGTTGGTGGTGCTCGCACTGGCGGTGTGGGTCTCACACCGGCTTAAAGCTTCGCGCATGGGCCATGCGCTGGCGGCGATTGCCGGCAGCGAAGATGCGGCGCGCGCGCTCGGCATTGATGTCGCGCGCTACAAGCTGCTCGCCTTCGTCATTGCCGCCGTGTATGCGGCGCTGGCCGGTTCGCTGTTCGCCCACACAGTGGGCTTCGTCAGCCCCGAAGTATTCGGCCTGCACATGGTGGTGCTCGGTTTCACCATGCTCTATGTGGGCGGCATCGGCAGTGTGTATGGGCCGCTGATTGGCGCGCTCATCATCAGCCTGTTGCCGGAAACCTTTCGCAGCTTCAAGGATTATCAGGACCTCGCCTACGGTGCGGCCCTGATCGTGATTTTGATTTACGCGCCCAAGGGATTGAGCTCGCTCGCGGCGCTGTGGCGCGCGCGGCGCGAAAGCGCGGCGGCGCCACGCTCCGGAGCCGGCACATGAGTTTGCTGCGTGTGGACAATGTGACGCGCCGCTTTGGTGGCCTGACTGCGGTTGACGGTGTCAGTTTCGAGATTGCTGCGGGGCAGGTGAGTGCCATCATCGGCCCCAATGGCGCGGGCAAGACCACATTGTTCAACCTGATCTCCGGCTTCATGCCACCGGGCGAGGGGCGCATTCATTTTGATGGCGAGGACATCACCGCGCGCCCGCCGCACCTGGTTGCGGCGCGCGGCATCGTGCGCACCTTTCAACTGGTGCAGTTGTTTCCTGATCTCACCGCGCAGCAGAATGTGGAAGTGGGTTGCCATCTGCGTGGCAGCGGCGGCGTGTGGGCAGCATTGGCGCGCACCGCGAAGGCGCGGCGCGAGCTCAATGAGGCGGCGGCAAGCGCGCGCGAGTTGTTGTCCTTCGTGGGACTGGAAGCGCGCGCGGACTTGCCTGCCGCCGCGCTACCCTATGGTCAGCAGCGCCTGCTCGAAGTGGCGCGGGCGCTGGCTGCTGCACCCAAGCTGCTGTTGCTCGACGAACCGGCAGCAGGCCTCAATGCAGTGGAGACCGGACATTTGGAAACTGTGATCCGCGCCATCATCGACCGTGGCACCACGGTGTTGCTGATCGAGCACGACATGCATTTCGTGATGAGCCTGGCTGCGCAAGTCGTGGTGCTCGACTTTGGCCGCAAGATCGCTGAAGGCACGCCGCAGCAGGTGCAGAAAGATCCGGCAGTGCTCGAAGCGTATCTTGGCGGCGCGGGGACGGAGGCGGCCGTTGCCTGACCTGACCTTCATTCTCCAGACCCTCGTGTCCGGCATCGGCACCGGCTGCATCTACGGCCTGATCGGCATCGGCTATTGCGTGATTTACAACGCGAGCGGCATTGTCAATTTTGCCCAGGGCGCATTCGTGATGCTGGGTGGCATGATCACGCATGCGCTGCTCACGCGCGCTGGTTTTCCATTGCCGCTTGCTGCGCTCTGCGCCGTCGTACTGGTCGCGTTGACCGGTGTGCTGATCGAGCGGCTGGTGGTCGGCCCGCTGTGGCGGCGCAATGCCACCATGTTTGTGATGATCCTCGCCACGCTCGCCGCGCAAATCGTGATCGAGCGTCTGACGCTGATCGTGGCAGGCGACCAGCCCAAGACCTTTCCCGGCTTTTCGGACGCACCGCCGTTCAAGATCGGCGGCGTCGCGATCAGTGTGCAACTGTTGTGGATCGCGGGCGTGTCGGGCGCGCTGGTGGCGGGCCTTGCGCAATTTTTTGCACGCACCCGCACTGGCCGCGCGATGCGCGCCTGTGCGATCAATCGCGAAGCGGCGGCATTGCAGGGTATTCCGGTGGCGCGCATGCTGGTGTTCGCGTTTGCGCTCTCGGCGGCCCTCGGTGCGGTGGCGGGCATATTGATTACGCCGACGCAGTACACCGCGTTCAACGTCGGTGTGCCATTCGCAATCATGGGTTTCATCGCCGCCATCGTCGGCGGCTTCGGCAGCGCCGGCGGCGCCTTCGCTGGTGGCATCATGCTCGGTGTGGCGCAGGCGCTCGCCATCGTCACATTTGGCGCAGGTTTCAAGAATGTCGCGGCGCTGTCGATCCTGCTGGTGTATTTGCTGGCGCGTCCGGCCGGCCTGTTTGGCAAATCGCAATCCCTTTTTTCCGGAGGCAAGTCATGAACCTGCATCAAGTGGACTGGAGCAAACTCGAATGGCAGCCGGTGCGTGAGGGTGTCGAGCGCAAGGCGTTTTCCGGCGGTGGCGCAACGCTCGCGCTGCACCGTCTGATGCCCAAGCACGAGCCGCGTCCGCATCAACATCCGCACGAGCAAATCGTCTACATCCTTGCCGGACAGATCCGTTTTCACGTCGGCGACGAGCAGACCCTGCTCGGGCCAGGCGGCCTGCTGGTGGTGCCACCCAACACCATGCATTGGGGTGAAGTGGTGGGCGATGAACCGGTGCTAAACCTCGACGTGTTTACGCCGCAGCGGCCTGAATACGCCTGAGCGCGTCCTGCCGGGCCTCTGTTTCCGTACTGCAATCCCGGTTAATTGGTCGCGGCCTTCGCGATCAGCGTGGCCGGCAATACCGCTTTGAGAGTTTGATCAACTGAACGGATTGACTATCCGCACGCCGGTGCCGGCAAAGTCAGGTGCGTTGCGCGTCACGATCGTCATGCCGTGTTCGAGTGCTGTGGCCGCAATCATCGCGTCACGGTCCGGGCGCGGATTGGGGGAGTGCAATGCCGCGCACAAGGTAGCGGTGTGATCGGTAAAAGGCAGAATGCGGCCGGCGAAAGAAGCTCTCACACCAGTCAACCATAGGCGCAACGCACCGCCTTGCGGTGGAGTCTTCCGCTCCAGGGCCAGAATGCCCTTCTCCATTTCCAGAATGCTGATAGCCGAGAGAAAAAGTTGATTGGCCGGTATGCCCATCGCCCAGGCGCGCACCTTGGCAGATTGCTTCGGCTTGCCCTGGCGCAGTTCTGAAATGACGTTAGTGTCGAGGATGAACATCGCGCAGGGGTTTTGCCTTCACACCGCTACTGTGGCACTCAGCCAAACTTCGTCGCGGGAAACTTCACCTGCAGGCGCGGTGGATTGAAGGCGATGTCCGAACCGCCCGGAATGGCGTCCATGACATCGAGCAGCGACACGTTCTCCCGCCCGGCTAACTGGTAGTAGTCCTCGATTTTTAGCAGCGCAAATGCCGGCCGTCCGCGGTCGGTGATGAACACCGGCCCCTTGGCTGCGGCGCGCTTGGCCGCACCCACGTCGCGGGTGAAGTTCCGGCTTGAATAAGTGTGAACGGACATGTTTTTCTCCCTCAATCGCTCAAGAAAATGGGAAATTCGTGCGCATTCTTTGAATGTTTGTATGTTATGACATTAACAAGGCAAGCGTCAAGCGATGCTAGCAAGAGGCGCCTGGATCAGGCAGGCAATAGGCCGGAAAGCGTTGGTGGGGAAGGCTATTGTGGCCAGATGGCCTGTATCCCTTGTGTACCAACGGTTTCAGACATCGTGTCCTTGAATTCAGTTGTTCGGAATTGGCGAACAACCGATTTCTCATTCGAGTCGGATGTCGGACTGGTATTTATTTGGCAGAGCTTTCGAATACTTGACCAGACGCAGTAACGAAGATGGCCGTTATCTGAGTTCGTTCTTTTGCAAGAGATGGCAGTCTCTCCCACAAGCCGCGAAACTGAGGAATGTCCGGCATTGCGATTGAGTATTTGGCAAGCGGGTCGGACATTCTCTGTAGCGTTTCTCCGAGCATCGCGATGAAGTAATTTACCCGCATCGGCTGAAGAGATCCCTGTCCCTTGGCTTCGATTACCCAGCGCTTTTGTCCGCGTGTGGCTTCAATATCAATGCCTCGAACTTTTCCCCAAGCCACCTTCACTTTCCATCCAGATTCCTCCAACCAAATGGCAATGTGTTTTTTAACATCGTCCTCGGAAACGATTTCCGACGACGCAACAATCGCTGGTTTACTCATAAGCTTGGATACTTCCTTGCGCCCAGAGGATATGGCGTAATTGCAAATATGCCCTTGCTCGCCGACTCGGCGCGTCACCAAGCCCTTTCGTTCAAGTAGTCGCGCCTCTTGGTTAACTTTTGATGGATGGGTCGCTCTTCCGAAGAGACGATTTGTGATTTGTCGATCAGTTTGACCGGGCGAGGACTTGATCACTTCTAGCAACTTCTCCGCGAACGGCGTCATAACTTTCCTTGAGGGCCAATGTCTTGTCAATCACGTACACAGCGAGGCCGCGTGGATTTTCAGATCACGTTTTGCGGCAATGAGTTGATTGTGGGCGTCTGAAAGCAGAGCCATCCCTTCTGTGTGGATCACCACTTCATCGTCAGGTACTGCCATTCCCTGCTGAATGTTTGACTCAATGCTTCTTGCTCCGTTTAAGAGATTCAGTTCTTCTGGAGAGAAAAAGAAGGCGAGCGCGCCGTAAAGTTTTGGTAAATCATCCGAATTCAAAATTGTGTTGGTCCTTGAATTGATTGAAACCTTCGCCATGATCTCCATAAGTTGATTCTTGTCGGCTGGCAGTAGTTTGACATCAACGCCTCGCACAAGTGCTTCAACGCCGATACCCTCGACAAGATTGGCGTATTCGACAAGAAGGGCCATCTCTGCGCGCGCAGGCGGATTCCTTGGCTCACCAAAAAGTAGCGAGAAGAGTCCCATAGATAGCTTTCTGTAAACTGATTACGTCGTTCTAAGCAAATTCTTCGCAATGATGACCTGCTGAATCTGCGACGTGCCTTCATACAGACGCAGAAGCCGCACATCGCGATAGAAGCGCTCGACCTTGTACTCGCTCATGTAACCGGCACCGCCGTGGATCTGCACCGCCTTGTCGGCCGAGCGACCCACCGACTCGGTGGTGAAGTATTTGCACGCCGCCGCGAGCATCGGCAGTTGCGGGTCCTTGGTTTTCTGAGCGGCGTCGTAGCGACGCGCACCGTCGCGCACCATGCATTCGGACGCGTACAACTCGGTTTGCATGTCGGCGAGCATGCCTTGCACCAGTTGAAACTCGGCGATGGCCTGGCCGAACTGCTTGCGTTGCACGGCGTACTCCAGCGCTTCCTTGAGGATGCGCTTGGCCATGCCGGTCGCCATGGCTGAAATGTGGAAGCGGCCGCGGTCGAGCACCTTCATCGCGGTCTTGAAGCCGACGCCGGGTTTGCCGCCGATGATGTTGGCGGCCGGCACGCGTGCGTTTTCGAAGATCACATCGCAGGTCTTGGTGCCGCGCTGGCCCATCTTTTTGTCGATTTTGCCCAGCGTGATGCCGGGGGTATCGCGCGGCACGATGAACGCCGAGATGCCGCCTGCCCCCTTGATGGCCGGCTCATTTGCCGAACTGGTGCGCGCCATCAGCGTCAGGGCATGGGCGCGCACGGCGTTGGTGATGTAGCGTTTGGTGCCGTTGATGACGTATTCATTGCCATCGAGGATCGCGGTGGTCTGCAGGGAGGCGGCGTCGGAGCCGGCGTTCGGTTCGGTCAGTGCGAATGAAATGATGACTTCGCCGCTGGCGATTTTCGGCAGATAGGCTTTCTTTTGCGCTTCGGTGCCGTCGATCAGGATGCCCTGCGAGCCGATGCCGACGTTGGTGCCGAACACCGAGCGGAAGGCGAGGGCGGTCTGGCCCAGTTCCATGCAGATTTCGACTTCTTCTGCCATCGTCAGGCCGATGCCGCCGTACTCTTCGGGGATCGATAAACCAAACAGCCCGAGCTCTTTCATCTCCGCCACGATCTCGGCGGGCACGTCGTCCTCTGACTCAACGCGGTCTTCGTTGGGAACGAGGCGCTCCTGCACGAAGCGGTGGATCGAGTCTTTGAGGATGGAGAAGGTTTCGGTGTCGAGGGACATGTCGAAGTCGATAAAAATTTCGAGGAATGAAGTATCGCACGCACGACTATCAGTCAGAAAGATTCAGTTGCGCGCCACTTAAAGTGGCGTGATAATCATCAAATCGCGCCACTTTAAGTGGCGCGAAAATCGATATTGCGCCAAATAGGAGCGTCGCGAATCATGCCGAAAACTGTGCCGCCGGAACATTTGGATCGCCTCGTCTCCGCCGTCTCCGGTTTTGCTGATGGTGCGCGGCCAGCCGACGTGGCCGCCTTGTTGCCCGTCGCCGTTTCGCAACGGACGCTGCAACGCTGGCTGGCGCAGCTCGTCAAACAAAAGCGGCTTGTCACCAGAGGGGCCGGACGTGCACTGCGATACGGGCTTGCGCCAATTTTTGCTTCCGCCCACGTAACACTGGGCCAATTGACTGGCAACGCCACCGCTGAAACCTATGTGGCAGTCTCTCCGGAAGGTGCCGCAATTAAGGCCAGCGTGCGCCGCCCGCGCATGCAACGCATTCCGGTCGGCTACAACGTTCAGTTTCTTGAAGACTATCAGCCAAATCAAACCTGCTATCTGCCCGAGTCATTACGCGTGCAACTGCATGCTATCGGACGCTCGACCGCAGTGGGGCAACAAGCAGGCACATTTGCGCGTGACATTTTCAACCGTCTGGTGATCGATTTGTCGTGGGCTTCGTCGCGCCTGGAGGGAAATACTTACAGTTTGCTCGACACAGAACGGTTGATTGAGTTCGGCCAGGCTGCAGAGGGTAAGGATGCGGTGGAGACGCAGATGATTTTGAATCACAAATTGGCGATTGAGTATCTGGTCCATGATCCGGAGGGTGTTGCGGTTAAATCAAAAACGATCACTTCTTTGCATGCGTTCCTGTCAGATGGATTGCTTGCCAATCCGGCCAGTAGCGGCAAACTACGCACCTGCATTGTCGAGATTGGCGGCAGCGTGTACCGCCCGCTGGCGATGCCGCATCGTCTCGCCGATCTATTTGGAATCGTGTTGTCCGTGGCCGAGGAGATAAAAGATCCGTTTGAGCAAGCTTTCTTTCTGATGGTGCACTTGCCGTATTTGCAGCCGTTCGAAGACGTCAACAAACGGGTGTCGCGCCTTGCAGCCAATATTCCCTTGATTAAGCACAATCTTTGCCCGCTATCGTTCATAGATGTGCCGGAGCGTGCCTATGTGGATGGCTTGCTGGGGGTATATGAACTCAACCGAGTTGATCTGCTGCGCGACGTGTTCGTATGGGCCTATGAGCGCTCGTGTCAACAGTACGTGGCTGTGCGCAGTCAGATGGTGCCACCCGACAGGTTCCGGCTACGTCACCGGGCGGCGCTGACCGAGGTCGTGCGCACGATTGTGAGAGGGCAAATGGGGTTGGCGCTCAAGTCGATCAGGCAGGTGACGCCTGCATCAGTGCCTGCCAAGGAACGCGCGCGCTTCGCGAAGCTCGTCGTGAATGAGTTCGTTAGCCTGCACGCAGACAATGCGGTTCGCTTTGGTTTGCGGCCCCTGGAATATGAAAGTTGGAGCAAACACCGGTTGCGGTCCAATCGAAGTGCGCAGAAGCAGCACAGCTGAGCGCAGCCTGGCGCGTGGGCTGGACTTACGGAAGTGCTTTCACATGCTGCGCCAACGTGTACTCGTCAGTGCGCGCGGTGTAGTCGAGTTGTTTCTTCATCGCCCATGAGGCGACTTGGTGGTGCAGCGGAATCACGCCGTAGTTCTTCATCGCCAATGTTGCCGCTTCGATGGCGATGCCTTCGCGCTTCTTCTCGTCGGTGGTGGCAAAGCCCGCATCGAGCAATTGATCGACGCGCGGGAGAGAATGCTTGCCCCAGTTCCAGGTGCCGTAGCCCTTGGCCGCATCCGGTGTTGCGAGCAAGGAGCGCAGCGCCAGATCGCCGGAGAATGAACCCCAGCCGAGCATCGCGAACGCGAATTCGCCATTGCGCGCCTTGGTGAAGTAGGTAGCGGCCGGATGGGTCTCGACTTTGGTTTGAATGCCGATGCGCGCCAGCATCTGCGCGACGGCTTGGGCGAGCTGGTCGTCATTGACGTAGCGGTTGTTCGGTGCGGCCACGGTCATCGCGAAGCCATCGGGGAAACCCGCTTCCACCAACAGTTTGCGGGCACCATCGGCATCGAACGCGTCTGGGGTGAGCGCCTTGACGTGGCCGAATACCGGTGGCGACACCAGGTTGGACGCAGGCAGGGCGAAGCCCTCCATCACGCGCTCGGTGAGGGCCGCGCGATTGATCGCTTTGGAGATGGCCTGCCGCACGCGGATGTCTTTGAGCGGGTTCTTCGGCAGCGGCTTGCCGTCTTTGGCGGTGACGCCGGGCGGATTGTCGCGGCTCTGATCGAGGTGGAAGAACAATGTGCGCCACGAGACTTTGGTCGCTAACCTGAAATTGGCATTGGTCTTGAGCCGTGCCGCATCGGCAGTAGGGATGTTGTCGATCATGTCGACGTCGTTCGACAACAGCGCGGCAATCCGTGCCGGGTCGCTCGGCAAGATTCGCAGTGTGGCCTTGTCCCACGCCGGTTTGGCGCCCCAGTAGGCATCGTTGCGCGCGAACTCAACACGGTCGCCGCGTTTGAACGAGGCGAGCCTGAACGGGCCGGTGCCGATGGCGGCTTTGCCATTGTTGAAATCGTCCGTGACCGCCTGCGCATGCTTGCGGCTCACAATGAACAACGAGTTCAGGTCATATGGCAGCATCGCGTAAGGCTGGTCGGTGGTGAAACGCAGGGTATGCGAATCGACCGCGCGCGCCGTCTTGACCGGCTTGACGAAGCCGGCGAACTGGCCACCCGCTGCTTCCATGCGTTTCGCGCGTTCAATCGACGCGAGCACATCGTCGGCGGCGAACTCGCTGCCGTCATGAAACTTGACGCCGCGGCGCAGCTTGAATTCCCAGGTCGTCGCATCGACCGCACGCCATGATTCGGCCAGACCCGTCGTCAGGCGCGCGTCGGCGTCCACATGCGTGAGCGCCTCATAGACATGCCAGGCCGCATTGTTGTTGGGCGCGATGTTGGTGAGGTGGGGATCAAGCGAGGTGATATCGGCCGAGACGCCGATGCGCAGTTCGGCAGCAGGAGCCGCAACCGAGTACGTCAGGGAAAGCGTGAGGGAAAACACGCCAAGAATGGCTCCCAGAGCCATTCTCGTGAAGATGGCTCCCAGAGCCATTCTCGTGAAGATGGCTCCCAGAGCCATTCTCGTGAAGGTGGCTCCCAGAGCCATTCTCGTAAAGGTGGCTCCCAGAGCCATTCTCGTGAAGATGGCACCCGGAACCATTCTTGCGAGGGTGTTTAACATGGCGTGCAGAGCCGGTGGCAAGGGTCGCGTTTACTTCTTGTCGGCGTTTGGCCGGAACTGGTGCGCCAGCGTGTACTCATCCGTGCGCGGCGTATAGCTGATGCCCTTCTTCGCCGCCCAGGTGTTGATCTGGTGATGAATCGGGATGATGCCGAGATCATTGATCGCAATTGCGGTGGCATCCTGCAACAGCTTTTCGCGCGCCTTGTCGTCGCGGGTAGCCAGCGCCTTGTTGGTCAGTTCGTCCACCATCGGGTGCGAGTAGCGGCCCCAGGCGAACGTACCCATGCCTTTGGCCGGGTCGTTGGTCACGAGGTGCGAGCGCAGCGGCCCTGACGACTCGGCGGTGGACGCGCCCCAGCCGAGCATTGCGAAGCTGAATTCAAGTTTCGACGCGCGACCGAGGTAGACACCCATTGGCATGGTCTCGACCTTGGTCTGGATGCCGGCGCGCGTAAGCATGCCCGCCACGGCCTGCGCGATCTGGTCGTCGTTGACATAGCGGTTGTTCGGCGCATGCAAGGTCATCTGGAAGCCGTCGGGATAGCCAGCTTCCTTGAGCAATTGTTTCGCGCCTTCGACATCCACCTTTTCGGGCTTGAGCGCCGGGTTGTGGCCGAACATCGGTGCCGGCACCAGGTTGGCGGAGGGCAGCGACAGGCCTTCCATCACGCGCGATTTAATGGCTTCGCGGTCGATGGCCTTGGAGATCGCCTGACGCACGCGCAGGTCGCGCAGCGGGTTCACGTCGAGTGGTTTGCCGCTTTTGTCAAACACAAATGGTGTTTGCTTGCGGTTGGTGTCGATGTGAAAAAAGATGATGCGGTGGCTGGTCTTGGTCGACACGCTCACCGTGTTGTTGGTCTTGAGCTTGGCAAAGTCGGCGGTCGGGACGTTTTCAATCGCCTGCACGTCGCCCGAGAGCAGGGCGGCAATGCGCGCCGGGTCGTTCGGCAGGATGCGGAAGGTGACCTTCTCCCAAGGTGTTTTGCCGCCCCACCAGGCGTCGTTGCGCACCAGTTCCACACGGTCGCCGCGCGCGAAGCGCACGAATTTGTAAGGGCCGGTGCCGATCTGCCCGCGGCCCGCGTTCATGTCTTCGGTGGTCGATGCCGCGGCTTTTTTCGACATGATGTAAATGGTCGAGAGGTCGTTGGCGAGGAGCGGGTAGGAGCCATTGGTCTTGAAGCGGATCGTCAGCGGGTCAACGATTTCGCTCTTGACGATTGCCTTGGTGTAGACCGTGAAGGGGCCGGGGCTGTTCTTGATTTGCGAGACACGCTCAATCGACGCCACCACGTCGTCGGCAGTGAAGTCAGCGCCATCGTGAAACTTCACACCCTTGCGCAACTTGAATTCCCAGGTGTCGTCGGCGACCTGTTTCCACGAAGTCGCGAGGCCGGGGATCAAGCGTGAATCGGCATCGAGCATCACCAGCGCGTCGAAGATGTGCCAGGCGATGTTGTTGTTGGGGAAGAGATTGACGAAGTGCGGATCGATTGACGTGATGTCGGCACCCATGCCGATGCGCAATTCCTGTGCGGCGGCTGGTGTCGCTGTGGTGGCTGCAGTCAGACCCAGTGCGGCACTGGCCAAAAGGGTCAGCAACGGGCGGCGCAGGCGCGCGAATGAGGGGGTCATGCTCGTCTCCTTGCAAAAGTGAATTTGCATTATATCGGTGCCTCAGGCGACAATCGCACCTTCAGCACGTGGCGCAGGCACATGACATTCTCTCCCGGCATCTGCCGGAAACCCTTGGTGGGAGCGCCTTTTGGGTGCATGGCCGTGCAAACGCACGAGTCAATCAGATGAGTGACGACGCCCACCCGCCATCGCGCCCGGGCAGTGGCATCCTCTTGATGCTGTGCGCGGTGAGCTGTTTCGCTGCGACCGATACCATTGCCAAGATTTTGGTCACGCACTACTCCACGCTGCAATTGTTGTGGATCCGCAATAGCGTGCACGTGTTGACGATCGTGCTGCTGGGCTGGCCGATACTGGGCAAGCGTCTGTTCAAGGCCAACAATATGCGTTGGCAATGGCAGCGCGGCCTGCTGCTGCTTACTTGCTCATTCCTCGCATTCACCTCGCTGCGCTTCATGCCGGTGGCCGAGTTCACTGCGATTGTGTTTGCCTCACCGCTGCTGGTGACCCTGCTCGCCGCGCGCTGGTTGAAGGAGCGGGTCGGCATGGCCCGCTGGTGTGCGATTGGCGCGGGTTTCATCGGCGTGATGATCATCATTCGCCCCGGCAGCGGCTTGTTTGGCCCGGCGGCGCTGATCCCGCTGCTGCTCGCTGGCATCTCCGCTTTTTTTGTCATCCTCACGCGCAAATATGCGCGCGATGACGATGCGCTTACGACGCTGTTCTATACCGGGCTGGTGGGAGCGCTGGCCACATCGCTGACCATGCCTTTTGTGTGGCACACGCCGCCGCTGGCCGACTGGCCGGCCTTGCTCGCGCTCGGGGTGATTGCCGCAGCGGGCCACTACATGTTCGTGCTGGCATTTCGCCGTGCACCGGCTTCCACGCTCTCGCCGTTCAGCTATGCGCAACTGTTGTTTGCGGTGCTGTTCGGCTACTTGCTGTTGCACACCGTGCCAGACCGCTGGTCGTTCATCGGCATGGGCGTGGTGGTCGCGTCCGGCATGGCGGCGGCGATCTTGCAGCGCTGGGAGGTGCGCAGCTCGCGTCAGTAAGCCCCTGTCACGTGCCCGCAATGGCGTGATCTCAATACGCATTCATCCTTGCAGACGCCCCGCAAATGCAGGTGCAGGGGCCGGTGTACCGGTCATCGCCCGGCCGGCGGCTGCGACTGAGACTGGTTTGTGCTTATCTATCAATACCTGGCATCCAGAAGTCTTGATCGCCCGTACTATGACGTTCCTGGGCAACACTGCGGGTCAACGCGTGTTTGTCCGGGCCTTTCTCCCTCATCCCACTTTCTCTGGAGTCCACGATATGAGCGTCCGTCCTGCCAGTCTTGCTGCATCCGCCCTTGCTGTTGCCACCCTGCTCGCCAGTTTGCCCGCCGCCGCGCAGGTTGACCCCACCCGGTTTGTAGACCAATTCGAAGGCACTTTCGGCAAATTCGCGGGCTTTCGCCGCTCCGGCGCAAAAGGCGTCTGCGCAACCGGCGAGTTCACCGGCAGTGCAGAGGGACGCGCACTTTCTGCGGCATCGGCCTTTGCCGGCAAACCGGTGCCGGTAATCGCGCGCTTCTCTGTCGGCGGCGCCAATCCGAATGCGCCGGACAACACCCGCGCCCAGCGCAACCTGGCGCTCCAGTTCAACTTGCCGGGCGGCGAGACCTGGCAGATGGGCAATATTTCGGCCCCGGTATTCGGCGCGGCCAACCCCGAGCAGTTTCTCGGCCGCCTGCAGTCGCTCCAGCCCGACCCGGCCACCAAAGCGCCTGACCC
>JANNCZ010000753.1:0-1682 GCA_031387185.1 Burkholderiales bacterium | reverse complement strand
GCTCTTTCTCGCTCACTTCAATCAACTGCGTTTTGTCGTGAATCAACACGCTCATGCGCCAGGCGCCGGCGCGGTACTTCCAATATTCCCTGAGCTTGTCGCCGTGCAATGCTTCGCCGATTGAGCGGGGATTTTCCAGAGATTCGATGCGGATAATCAATCCGGCAATGCGGTCGCGCACCGGACCATCAAGCTTTTTCATTTGCTTGGCAGCCTGCGGCAGCAAATCGACCTTATAGCCCAAGGTCTTTTTTCACCTTGGCCCAGGGAATGCCCTGAACAGGTTTGAGGCGGCGTTTTTTTTCACGTGCGAGAAATGCCAGATCGGCTTCGCGTTCGGCTTTTTCGGCGGCCGCCTTGCGTTCCGCCACAGTGCGCCCCCGGCGCGCGGCGATGTCGAGAATGGTGTCCATTGCTCAATCCCCGTACAGGTTGAGAAGGTTCAATTGTAGCCCTTGGTCTGATTGATTGTCCCGCAACGCGAGCGAAGCGCTTTGTGCTGTTGCTGATCAGGGTAAAGCCGCCCGCGATGGCCGCTCTGCCGCGTGCCGTGGAGCCAAACAATGCAAGGGAGCGATTCATGATGTCAATGGCCGGTAGCCGTCTTGGCCGGTAGCCGTCTTGGCCGGTAGCCGTCTTGGCCGGTAGCCGTCATTGTCATCCAGTCGCACGGAGCGCGGCGCGCTGGCCCGCCGGGGCGCCCGCCACGCACATCACCTGATTTACGGGAGCAACAAACCCTTGCGCCGGCTCCAGCCAATCACCGCGTCAATGCAGGTCTGCAATTGCGCCGGCTGGCCGAGGTAGTAGTGGTTCGCGCCTTCGATCTCCAGATACTCCTTGTCGGGCGTGGCGAGGGCCGCGCGGATCGCCGGGTTGTGCGTCGCGGGTACGGCGTCGTCGGCCTGGTTGACGATCTGCAGCACCGGGGTGTCGCGCACTTTCGTCGCGTTGACAGTACCCTTCGCGTTCGACTGGTCGAACGACCATTGCGAGAGCCATGAGCGCAGCGTGGAGAAGCGCGCCATGCCGACCGGACCGACATTGACGGTGCGCGGGTCGCCGAGATAACACCAGTTGGGTTTGCGGCCGTTTGGGTCAATCGTTGAGTCGATCCAGCGCACGTCGCACATGGTGCGATGGACCACGAAGGCGCGTTCGATCTCGCCGTCCTTGCGTGCCTTGAGTTCGGCGAGCAGGGTCGCGGCCCAGTAGGTGATCTTGCGGTTGCGGGCGACTTGCGCGGCGCGGAAGCGCGTGACGAATTCTGGCGTGAAGGGCGGCTGGTTCGGGCAGGCGGGCGAGTAAATGTCGAGGTCTGCATCGCGCGCATCGGGATTGAGTTCATCGAGCACCGATGGGTCGAGCCATTCCGTCATGGTCTCGGCGCGACTCAAATGCGCGGCGATGAAGATGATGCCGTCGGCGCGCGGCAGTGTGGCCTGCGTCAGGTCATAAGGATCACCGGCCGCAGTGTGCGTGATGTCGGGCCGCTCGGCCTGCGCCTGATAAAACAAGGAGAGCGAGCCGCCGCCCGACCATCCCACCAGCACCACCTTTTTGTAGCCGAGTTCTTCTTTCGCGTGACGGATGTATTGCCCCAGGTCGTAGACCACTTTCTCCATGATCAGGGCGCTGTCGTTCCTGGCATAGCGGCTGCCCGCGCACAGCACATGCAGGCC
>JANNCZ010000729.1:0-1707 GCA_031387185.1 Burkholderiales bacterium | reverse complement strand
CGCAGGGATTTGATCGAGGGCATCGGTGCAATGCGCGTTGACTGGTTGCATCGAGTCAACGCAAGAGAAATGCTTGATGAGGCATCTCTGAGAGGTTCTCCCACCAAGGGTTCTGGCGGACTGTGCTCCAGGAGCCGCTCCCACCAATGTTTTCAGGCCTGGCACTGTTGAGAAAGATTGGTTGTGGTGCTGCGGTCACGTTACGCATGTGACTTTGCGTCAGCCGCCGCTGAACACGCCGGGCCCGCGTTGCTTGGGTCAGGCCCAGGGCGCTGCGTATCAGGCTGCCGTCGCCGGGGCGGGGCCGATGCCGGCAGAATGTTGGATGATGGTATATGATGCCATCACCATGCGCAAGGCGACGCTCATCGTTGACACCAAAACCGTTCTCCAGGACGGGCGCATTTTGCAGCGCAAGATATGGCAGTTGCCGCAGCCTGAACCGGGGCGGCCCCGGGTTGGCGTTGTCGGCTGGAAGTACCGCCTGTACTGTGGCATGAATGGACGCACCATCGTGCGCTACGACAACGAGACCGGCAAAGGCGATCACCGGCATGTCGGCGCGCAGGAGCGGGAATTCCCCTACGTCTTCACCTCCCTCGCGCAATTGTTGGCCGATTTTGCGCGAGACGTCGAACGGCTCTCCGGAGAAATCAAATGAAACGAATTGAAATCGACGTCATCGACCCGAAACAGGAGCAAGCCGCGCTATTGGCATGGGCGGCGCGCGCGGACAAAGGCGCTCCACAGCGGGCCGGCAGAGGTGTGCCGCAACGGCCCGGCACTGCCAAACTTCACTTTGCGAGCTACCGGCAACTGCATGCCACTCTCACGGAGAAACGCATGGACTTGCTGGAGTATGTGGCGACAAACGCGGTGCCAAGCATCCGCCAACTGGCCGGGCAACTGGGGCGCGATTACCGCAATGTCTATGATGATGTGCAACGGCTGGTTCAGCTTGGCCTGATCGAGATCGAAGCCGGGGCGTTGAGTGTGCCGTATGACGAAATCGATATCCGCAAGAGATTGCGCGAAGCGGCGTAGTCTGGCCGCCAGAGGCTGATAGTGTCAAAGCGCGGCTGCGCATCAGGACGCAGCGCCCCTCTTACAAGGACAAGGATTCGCGGGTCAGCCCGGACGCCGCCAGCAAACTTCGGCAATTTCACCCATGCCGCGCGCACGGGCGATGTCGCCCAGGATGGCAGCCAACAACGCCGGATCGTTCGCTTCCAGAATGTCTCAGACACGCGGCGGCTGCCGCTTCGCTGTCGAGAGTCGGCGCCGCGTCGAACTGAAGGCAGGGATTTGATCGGGGGCATCGGTGCAATGAGAGTTGACTGCTTGCATCGCGTCAACGGAAGAGGAATGCTTGATGAGGCATCTCTGAGAGGCGCTCCTACCATGGGTTCTGGCGGCTTGTGCTCCAGGAATCTCTTCCACCAACGCTTTCAGGCAGGTCACTGTTGAGAAAGCTTGGTTGCGGTGCTGCGGTCACGTTACGCATGTGACTTTGCGTCAGCCGCCGCTGGACACGCCGGGCCCGCCTTGCAAGGTCAGGCCCAGCGCGTGCGTCACCTTCAATATCGTGGCAAAGCTCGGGTTGCCTTCGCTTGATAGCGCGGTATACAGCCCGTCGCGCGAAATGCCCGTGTCGCGCGCCAGTTGCGTCATGCCGCGTGCGCGGGCAATCGCCGCCAGGGCGCTGCG
>JANNCZ010000698.1:0-1781 GCA_031387185.1 Burkholderiales bacterium | reverse complement strand
GGAAAAACCGCCTTCATCACCGCTGCCGGACAAGGCATCGGCCAAGCCACTGCCTTAGCCTTCGCGCGCGAAGGCGCGAAAGTCTGGGCCACCGACGTCAACGAAAAACTGCTGGAGAGTTACCAGGGCGTCGCCAACGTCATCACGCGCAAACTCGACGCCCTCGATGACAAGGCCATCACTGCCATCGCCAGGGAAATCGGTGCGGTGCAGATTTTGTTCAACTGCGCCGGCTTTGTGCATCACGGCACCGCGCTTGACTGCACCGACGAGCAGTGGGACTTTGCCTTCAATCTCAATGTGCGCGCGCAGTGGAAAACAGCGCAGGCTTTCTTGCCTGCGATGCTGGCTCACTTTGAAAAGACTGGCACCACAGCCTCGATCATCAACATCGCCTCGATTGCCTCGTCGATTAAAGGCCTGCCTTTCCGCATGGTGTATGGCGCGAGCAAGGCTGCCGTGATTGGTCTCACCAAATCGATCGCGGCGGACTTCGTCAAGCAGGGCATCCGCTGCAACGCAGTATGTCCGGGTACGGTCGATACGCCTTCCCTCGGCGACCGCATCAATGCGTTTGCCGACCCGGTGCAAGCGCGCAAGGACTTCATCAACCGCCAGCCGATGGGTCGCCTCGCCACTGCGGACGAGATCGCGCCGCTGGTGGTGTATCTGGCTTCGGACGAGTCGGTGTTTTGCACCGGCAATGCGTATTCATGCGACGGCGGCATGACAATTTGAGCGGCCAAAAGTACACCCCTACTTTTGGCCGGACTGATTTGTGTTGAATCGCTGGCAAAGCCAGACGATTCAACATCGAAACTGCAACGCAACACCCCCTTGAAAGGAATTCCATGAAACTCTTGCGCTACGGCCCTTCGGGCAAAGAAAAACCCGGCATGCTTGACGCCGCCGGCAACATCCGTGACCTGTCCAAAGTCATCAAGGACATCGGCTGGGCGGAGATTTCGCCGGCCGGCCTCAAAAAGCTTGGCAAGATCAAGCCCGAGTCGCTGCCCTTGGTGAAAAATTCGGTCAAGGGCAATCCACGCCTGGGCGTGCCTTACACCGGCATCTCGAAATTCATCGCGATCGGCCTGAACTACTCCGACCACGCCAAAGAAACCGGCATGCCGATCCCGGCTGAGCCCATCCTGTTCAACAAGTGGACCACCTCGATTTGCGGCCCGAATGACGACACCGTCATTCCGCTGGGCTCGACGCAGATGGATTGGGAAGTCGAAATTGCCATCGTCATCGGCAGCAAATGCAAAGAGATCAAGGAAGCCGATGCCGGCAAATACATCGCCGGTTACTGCGTGGTCAACGATGTGTCCGAGCGCCATTTCCAGCTGCAACGTGGTAGCCAGTGGGATCGTGGCAAGGGCTGCGACACCTTCGGCCCGATCGGCCCCTGGCTAGTCACTCAGGACGAAGTAGGCGACGAGCAGAATCTCGACATGTGGCTCAAGGTCAACGGCGCAATGATGCAGGCCGGCAACACCAAAACCATGATCTTTTCGTGCAAAAACATCGTGGCTTATTGCAGCCAGTACATGACGCTCAATCCCGGTGACATCATCACCACCGGCACGCCGCCTGGCGTCGGCATCGGCAAGAAGCCGAATCCGATTTTCCTCAAGGCGGGTGACGTGGTGGAGTTGGGCATCGAGAAGCTCGGCACCCAGCGTCAGCTTCTCAAAGCGCATCCATAAGATCAGGCGGCGGCGCACCGTCAGACACGGCATCACGCACTGCGCCATTGCGCAGTGCGGCCCCTCACC
>JANNCZ010000791.1:0-11978 GCA_031387185.1 Burkholderiales bacterium | reverse complement strand
TGTTGACAAATGACTTGCGGTCATTTTAAAATGACCGCAAGTCATTTGTTCTTTTTTTAGCCGCTTCTTCCCGCGGCTCGCGTCCTCTGCTCTCCTCTCCTCTCTTAAGGCACCCGCCCACCATGGTCGTCCTCCACCGCGCCGTACAAGCCGAAGACAAGGCCGCGCGCCGCTCTGCGATTTTGCAGGCGGCTGAATCCTTGCTCGCACGCGACCCGAAAAATTTCGCTTCCGTTGCCGATGTGGCCGAAGCTGCCGGTTTGGCCAAGGGTACGGTCTATCTCTACTTCAAGACCAAGGAAGAGATGCTGATGGCGATTCATGCGAGTCAGGCATCGCGCTTGTTTGATGAAGTCGAGGCGGTGATCACGGCCAAGGGGCAGAGCATGACGGTTGAGGATGCGGCCCACGTGTTTTGCGATTTTTGCGGACGCAATCCGCTGTTTTTGCATGTGGCGGGCAAGTGCCATTCGAGTCTGGAGCGCAATATCGATCCGGAGTTCATGTATCAATTTCGTCTCGGCATTGCTTCGCGTCTCGGCGCCATCGGCCCGCGCCTGGAAGAAATTTTCCCACGGCTTCTACCGGGTCAGGGCATTGAATTGCTGAACCACACCTATGCCTTTGGCATCGGCACCTGGCAATTGTGTGATCCCAGCCACGACCCCGAGGGCATGTCGCGCCCCGGTCTGGAGCTGTTGCGGCGTGATGTGCAAAAAGAAATGCATCGCGGTCTGCACGCGCTGTGGCGCGGTTATGTGACCCCCGAAATCAAGGAGTGACAACGTGAAATCATCGACCCTTATCGCAACTGCGGTTTCCGTGCCGGCTGCGGCGCTTACGTCTATCGCGTCTGGCGCGGCATTGCGCTGGCCCGCGCCCATGCTGCGTTCGCGCGCGCTGCGCCGGCTCGCAACCCTGTTGCCGGCTGCCGCACTGGTGGCCGCTTGCGCCGAGAAGCCGCCCGCCGCGCCCGATGTGCGCCCGGTGCGCGTGACGCGCGCGATGGCTGCTGATGCGCAAGGCGTGACCACCTACGCCGGCGAGATCAAGGCCCGCTACGAGACCGACATGTCGTTCCGTGTCGGCGGCAAAATTCTCGCGCGTCTGGTGGACGCTGGCGCGACGGTGAAGAAGGGGCAGGCGCTGGCGCGGCTCGATGCGCAAGACGCCAACCTCAACGCGGCTGCCGCGCGCGCCAACCTGGCCGCTGCCGACAGTGAACTCGAATTCGCCAAGGCCGAGCTCGCGCGCTATGACGATTTGCTGTCCAAGAAATTCGTGAGCCA
The DNA here is from genome assembly GCA_031387185.1 of Burkholderiales bacterium. Classification (GTDB taxonomy): domain Bacteria; phylum Pseudomonadota; class Gammaproteobacteria; order Burkholderiales; family JAEUOS01; genus CANJDH01. The sequence continues at coordinate 10,689 of JANNCZ010000791.1, read as the reverse complement.
GGGTGTGTACGACCAGAAGCTCAACGCGCACAAAGCGGCCGTCGCCAAACGTGACTCGGCCGCTGCGCAGTCGAGCGTGTCGGGCAATCAGGCCGGTTACAGCACGTTGACTGCCGATGCGGACGGTGTCGTGACGGCAGTGACGGCCGAGCCAGGCCAGGTGGTGGCGGCCGGTCAGGCCGTGGTGCGCATCGCGCGCCTCGGTGACAAAGACGCGGTGATCAACGTTGCCGAGAATCAACTCGCGGCGGTGAAAGCCAACCCGCGCGCCGGCATTGTGTTGTGGTCCAACCCGGACAAGCGCTACGCCGGCACGGTGCGCGAGATTGCAGCTGCGGCGGATCCGGTCACGCGCACTTACACAGTGAAGGTGAAGATTGACGATGCCGATGAGGCCTTGCGCTGGGGCATGTCGGCGACGGTGGGGTTTGTACCGGCGGCGGCAAATGCAAATGCGGGGTCAGCGAAGGCAGCGGCGGCGGCATCAGGTGCATCGGCGTCATCGGCATCTCCGTCGTCAGCCGCCGCTTCGTCCTCAGCCTCATCGCGCGCCATCGTGCTGCCGATGACGGCGCTCACGCAAACCGATGACAAGACAGGTGCCAAGCCTGCGGTGTGGGTGGTGGGCGCGGACGGCAAGGTCAAACTGGTGCCGGTGACAGTTGGCACCTATAGCGAGCAGGGCGTGGTGATCCAGTCCGGCCTCGCCGGTGGCGAAACGGTAGTGATTGCCGGTGTACACAAGCTGCAAGCCGGGCAGCAGGTCAAGCCGCTCGCACCGGAGATGCCGGTGGCACAAGCTGCGATGCCGGGCGCGGCGGCGCGGGCGAAAAACTGATGTTGGTCCCCCGCTTGCCTGCGGCAGTGGCCGCTTTTTTTAGCCCCCAACACTGACCACCAGTCAGTACCACGCTGTGACCCAAGGCCGATGGAAGCACTGAAGACATGACCAATTTCAATCTCTCCGAATGGGCGCTCAAGCACCAGTCGTTCGTGTTGTTCTGCATCGTGGTGCTCGGCTTCATCGGCATTTTTTCCTACGGCAAGCTGGGGCAATCGGAAGACCCGCCGTTCACCTTCAAGGTGATGACGGTGCGCACCGGCTGGCCCGGCGCAACGGCGCGCGAGATCGAGCAGCAGGTCACCGAGCGTGTCGAAAAGAAATTGCAGGAAATGCCCGAGATCAATTTTGTGCGCAGCTTTTCGCGTCCCGGCGAGTCGCTGGTGTTTGTGGCGGTGAAAGACTCGGAGCCGGCCGCGAAGATACCGGAGATTTTTTATCAGGTGCGCAAGAAGATTGGCGATGTGCGTGGTGAATTGCCGCAGGGCATCATCGGGCCGTCGTTCAACGATGAATTCGGCGACACCTTCGGCAACATCTACGCCATCAGCGGCGATGGATTCAGCTATGCCGATGTGAAAGAAGCCGCCGAGCGCATCAAGAAAGAACTGCTGCGCGTGCCTGATGTGGCCAAAGTCGAACTGATCGGCGTGCAGGACGAGAAGCTGTTTGTCGAGCTGGCCAACGTGAAGATCGCCAATCTCGGGCTTGACATCAACACCGTGATCGCCACCTTGCAGGCGCAAAACATCATGACGCCAGCGGGCAATTTCGAGACGCCAGCCGAGCGCATTTACCTGCGCGTGTCGGGCGATTTTGAGAGCGCCGAGAGCGTACGCAATATTCCGATCCGTGCCAATGGCCGCACCTTTCGCCTCGGTGACATTGCAGAGGTGAAGCGCGGCTTTACCGATCCACCGCAGCCGAAGCTGCGCTTTCAGGGGCACGAAGCAATTGGCATCGGCGTCTCGATGCGCAAGGGTGGCGACATTATTGTGCTGGGCAACAATCTGGATCGCGAGCTCGATCGCATCGAAAAGACATTGCCAGTGGGTCTGGATATCGATCGCGTCAACGACCAGCCGCGCGCCGTGCGTGCGTCGGTCAACGACTTCGTGCGCTCGGTTGCCGAGGCTGTCGTCATCGTGCTGGCGGTGAGCTTTCTCTCGCTTGGCATGCGCACTGGTCTGGTGGTGGCGCTGTCGATCCCGCTGGTGCTGGCAATGACCTTCATGTTCATGCAGGTGTTTGACGTGGGTCTGCACAAGATTTCATTGGGCGCGTTGATCCTCGCATTGGGTCTACTGGTCGACGACGCCATCATCGCGGTCGAGATGATGGCGGTGAAGATGGAAGAGGGCATGGACCGCTTCAAGGCGGCAAGCTTCGCCTACACCTCGACCGCGTTTCCCATGCTCACCGGCACGCTGGTCACAGCCGCAGGCTTTTTGCCGATTGCCACTGCCAAGTCGGGCACTGGTGAATACACCTTGTCGATTTTTCAGGTGGTCGTGCTGGCGCTGCTGATCTCGTGGGTGGCTGCGGTGATCGTGATTCCGTATCTGGGATATCACCTGTTGCCGAGCCATCAACCCGGACCCACCCTTGCACAAGGCGGAGATCATGCCAAGAGCGGCTCTGGGAGCCATTCTTCAGCACAAGGCAACTGGTTCACGCGCCTGCCGGTGATACGCACGCTGGTCTCGGTGGGCACCAACTTCTATTCACACTTTCGTGACATCGTCGAGTGGTGCATCACCTGGCGCAAGAGCGTCATCGTGATCACTGTGGCACTGTTTGCGTTATCGATTTTCGGTTTCAAGTTTGTGCAGCAACAGTTTTTTCCGTCGTCCACGCGTACTGAAATTCTGGTGGACCTGAAATTGCCCGAAGGCTCGTCGTATTGGGCGACCGAGCGCGAAGTAAAAAAAATGGAGGCCCTGCTCAACAAGGAAAAAGACCTCTACTTCAACTACGTGAGCTACGTCGGCACCGGCAGTTCACGTTTCTTCCTGTCGCTCGATCAGCAATTACCGGCACCGAGCTTCGCGCAATTTGTGATCACCTCGAAAGATCTCGCGGCGCGCGAAAAGCTGCGCGAAAAATTGATCGCCATACTTGAAGGCCCGGACTTCACCGGCCTGCGTGGCCGCGTGCTGCGTCTTGAGAATGGCCCGCCGGTGGGCTACCCGGTGCAATACCGCGTGGCGGGTGAAGACCTCGTGCGCATCCGCGCACTCGCTGATCAGGTGGCGGCGGCGATGCGCGCTGACGCCGCGTTGTCGAATGTCAACTTCGACTGGAATGAGCGCTCCAAGACGGTCAAGCTCGAAATCGATCAGGACAAGGCGCGTGCCCTCAACGTGAGCACGCAGGACCTCGCCAATTTTTTGCAAACCTCGATCAATGGCGTCACCGTCACCTTCCTGCGCGACCGCGACCGCCTCGTTGAAGTGCTGTTGCGCGGAGCCGAAGCTGAGCGCGCCAAGCTGTCGCAACTGCAAAACCTGTCGGTGCCGACGCGCTCGGGCAAGAGCGTGCCGATCACGCAAATCGCCAGCATCACGTATGACTTTGAAGAAGGCATCATCTGGCGCCGCGACCGTCTGCCCACCATCACCGTGCGCGCCGATATTTACGATGGCCAGATTCAGCCGGGCACGGTGATCGCGCGCCTCGCACCCAGGATGGCCGAACTCTCCAAAGACCTGCCACCTGGTTACCGCATCGAAATCGGCGGTGCGGTCGAAGAGAGCGCCAAGGGCGGCGCGTCAGTCGGCGCAGGCTTCCCGCTGATGCTGCTGGTCATGCTCACGCTGTTGATGATTCAGTTGCAAAGCATCCAGCGCATGATCCTCGTGGTGCTCACTGCGCCGCTCGGCATGATTGGCGTCACCGGCGCGCTGCTGCTGTTCAACCAACCTTTCGGCTTCGTCGCCATGCTCGGCACCATTGCGCTCTCGGGCATGATCATGCGCAACAGCGTCATCCTGATCGACCAGATCGAGCAGGACATCAAGGCCGGCCACAACGCCTGGGACGCGATTTGCGATGCAACGGTGCGGCGCTTCCGCCCCATCGTATTGACGGCGCTGGCCGCGATCCTCGCGATGATTCCGCTCACGCGCTCGGTGTTTTTCGGGCCGATGGCGGTGGCGATCATGGGGGGACTTACTGTCGCCACCGCGCTGACACTGCTGTTTTTGCCGGCGGCTTATGCGGCATGGTTTCGCATCACAAAACCCGCTGCGGCTTGAAATAACGAAAGATCGCCGATTTCTATGCCAATCTGACTGTCGGCTTTGTGCCTTCTTCCGCGCTGTGTGCGTCGAGGAATGGCAACATCAGCTGCGCCACTGCCTCCGGCTGTTCGATAAATAGCATGTGCGGTGCACCGGCGACAATCTGATACTGCGCGCCGGGAATTGCATCGGCAATTTGCGCCACATTGTCCGGTGTTGATGACAGATCGAGTTCGCCGGCGATGCAAAGTGCCGGCAAGTGCAGCGTGGGCAGATGCTGCAGTGTGTCGATTTGCGAGATCGCAAGCCAGCCTTGCGCCCATCCGCGCACGTTGCCTTCGAGCAAGTGCTTGCGTGCGCCCTGCGCGCTGCCGCTGTTGCGAAACGCCGGTGTGAACCAGCGCTCCATCGTTGCGTCGATCACTGCACCCATGCCATCACGCAGCGCATCGGTGCCGCGCGCGAGTGAAATGGCGCGCCGCTCTTCTGTCAGGGTGCAGGGGCAGGCGCACGGCATCAGCGCCTTCACGTCACCAGGATGGCGCAACGCGAGCGTCTGCGCCACCATGCCGCCGAACGAGAAGCCTGCGATGGTGCAGGGCGCGAAGCCAGTCTGCGACAGTGTTTCGTGAACATCTTGCGCAAACCCGTCGAGTGATCCCGCAGGCTGGCCGTGAGCATCATGCACCGGCGACTGCCCGTGACCGCGCAAGTCCATGCGCATGACGCGATAGCGGATGGCGAGCAGCGCGGCGAGGGGCGCGAGAAAGGTGAGGTCAATGCCGACCGGGTGCAACAGCAGCACGCGCGCACCGGTGGCGGGACCGTCGATAGTGTGATGCAGGATCATGGGTGAATGCATCCGGCTGGTGCGCACGCCGCAGCAGCGCTACGGACTCAGGATCGAGCTGCCCGACGTCAGCCGTGCTTCAAGATCGCGATGCGCACGTGCCGCATCTGCCAGTGCATAGCGCTGCTTGATCTCGACGCGCACCGCGCCGCTTGCCACCACGCTGAACAAATCGGCGGCGCGTTCCAGCAACTCAGCGCGTGTGCTGGTGTAGTCGGCCAGGCCTGCGCTGGTGACATAGAGCGACCCCATGCAGTTGAGGCGAAACAAGTCGAGCGGCGGCACCACGCCCGAGGCGCTGCCGTAAGACACCACCAGCCCGCGTTTGCGCAGGCACTGCAATGATTGCTCGAAGGTGCTGGCGCCGACGCCGTCGTACACCACCGGGAGCATGGCACCGCCGGTGATTTCGCGCACGCGCGCGACCACATCCTCGCGCGTGTAGACGATCACGTGGTCGCAGCCGTGCGCGCGCGCCAGCGCTGCCTTCTCGTCGGTGCTGACAGTACCGATCACGGTGGCACCGAGCGCTTTGGCCCACTGGCACATGATGAGGCCGACGCCGCCAGCCACCGCGTGAATCAATATCGTCTCGCCCGCACGCACTTCATAGGAAGCGCGGATCAGATATTGCGCCGTCAGCCCTTTGAGGATCAGCGCAGCGCCGAGTTCATCGGAGACCGCATCGGGCAGCTTGATCAGCCGCCGCGTCGGCATCACGGTGGCTTGCGAGTAACTGCGCGGCTTGTCAGACGAATAGGCGACGCGGTCACCGACCGCCAGACCCGCATCGGCGTTGGGGCCGAGCGCTTCGATCACGCCAGCGCCCTCCATGCCGATCACATGCGGCAACGAAGGCAGGGGATAGCGCCCGGTGCGGAAATGCACGTCGCTGAAATTGAGGCCAATTGCGGTGTGGCGCACGCGCGCTTCACCCGCGCCGGGGTTGCCCACCTCGAGCGGCTCATAGCGCAGTTGCTCGGGGCCGCCCAACTGATGGACGCGAATGGCGTGGATTTGACTCATGCGGTGCGCCTCAAGCGGCTTTCTCTTTTTCGTCGCGGCCATCAACGGTTACGCCGGCCCACTCCTCGATCATGCGCGTGATGGTGGTGTAGTCATCGTTGCCGCGCCCTTCGATCATGCCCTGAAACCATAACTGCACCACCGCCGAGCCGACCCACATCGGCACATCAAGCGCACGCGCTTCGTCGAGGCACAGGCGCACATCCTTGTACATGATGGAAAACTTGCCGCCGTAATCAAAGCTGCGCGTGAGCACCGACTGCGGAAATTTGTCGGATGTGGCGGTGTTGCGCCCGGTACTGGCGTTGATCGCGTCGATCAGGGTGCGTGGATCAACCCCGGCCTTGACTGCCATCACCACGGCCTCGGAAGCGGTAGCCATGCCGGCTGCCGAGATCATGTTGTTGGCGAGTTTGGTCATTTGCGCGAGACCGGGTTCGGTACCGACGTAAAAGACTTTTTTCGCGATCGTTTCAAATAGGGGCAGGGTGCGTTCGAACGCGGCGTGCTCCCCTGCGACCATGGTAGCGAGCGTGCCGGCGCGTGCGCCGCGCGGGCCGCCGCTCACTGGCGCATCGAGCATGCTGATACCGTGCGCCGCGAGGCCTGCGGCGATGGCCTTGACGGCGGCAGTGCCGATGGTCGAGGTTTCGATATAGGTCTTGACGCCGGGGACACTCGCAACACCTTCTGCGCCATCCGCATTGACGCCAAGCGCCACCGCGCGACTGATCTCCGGCGAGGGCAGGCAGGCGAATACGGTGTGCGCGCCCTGCGCCGCATCGCGAGGCGATGTGGCAGCGATGGCCCCGCGTGCCACCAGCGGCTGCATGGCGGCGGCGGACGGGTCATACACCGCCACCGCATGGCCCGCATCGATCAAGCGCTCGGCCATCGGCGCGCCCATCGCGCCGGCGCCGATGAAGGCAATGCGTCCGCTCACGGCCTTGCTCACCGCTTTGCGCACTACTGCTTCGGCCACAGCACCTTGCCGAGCGCGCGATCCGCCGGCGCAATTGTCACCGGCACCCCTTTTTGCCACTGCACCATCACCAGCGGCGCATTCATGCGGCGACCTTTTTCATCAAACTTTACGCCGCCGGGAAATGCCAGCCCGGCGGGGCCATCTTTCAAATCCATCTTGCGGATTTCTTCAGCCACCTTGACCTTGTCGGCCACCTTGGCGCGCTCCAGTGCTTCTTTCAGAATCCACATGTCACCGTAAGCGGTGATCGCGTCCTGCGTGATCCATGGCTCGTTGGTGCGTTTCTTGAAATTCTCGTTGATCGCTTCGTGGCCTTTGAGATTCCAGTTGGCGACAATGAAGATCAGACCTTCGAGCAAATCAGCCGGCACATTCTTGAGCACCTCGGGTGCGCCCATGTGCGCGCCGTTGGCGATCACCGGGATTGCCCCTTTGCCAAGACGAAACTCGTTCATCTTTTCCAGGCCGAGCTTGAGATCTGACACCGTGGTGGTCAGGAACAGCAGCACTTCAGGGCGGTTGTTGCGCACTTTCTGGATCAGCGGCGTCGCGTCCGACAGCGGCGGCGTGAAGGTTTCATCCATGGTGGTCTTGAGGCCCATCTTTGCGAGACCGCCTTCGCGCAGGGGTTTGAGGAAGAACACGGGTGACGCGGTGTTGTCACCGATGATGCCGACGCTGGCGGGGACTTTTCCGGTGGCGCTTTTGGCAATCTCCATCAACACCGGGATCGACCCCATCGACTGGCTGCTCGCTATCGGCGAGGTCTGGAACACATACTTGAAGCCGCGCTCGGTGATGTTGTCGGCGTAAGAGAGCGTGAGCCACGGAATCTGCGCACGCTCGGTCACTTCCGTTACGGCGAGGGTGAACGAGCTTAGCCACGCGCCAGTGCCGCCGACCAGGTCAGGCTCCTGCGCAATCAAACGTTGTGCTGCGTTCTTGGCCTTCTCGGCCGAGTCACCCGCGTCGGCGACGATGAGCTTGAGTTTCGCGCCGCCCTGCGACTGGATGCCGCCCCTGGCATTGATCTCATCAATCGCCATCTGCGCACCCATCTGGATCAACTGGCCGGGCCGCGCCCACGGGCCGGAGATCGGCGCAATGACCGCGACCTTGATTTCCTTCGCCTGTGACCAGGCCTGAGGTGAAAACAGCGCGCCACCACTCATTGCGGCGATGCTTGCCGCGATAACGGTCCTGCGCGTAATGCTCGATAGGGTTTGCTTCATCGACATGGCACTCTCCTTTGGTTTACCTGCACAACAACTTTGTCTGCTTGCAACACTACATCCCCAGATAGGCGCGCTTGACGCGCGCATCCGAAACCAGATCATCATGCTTGCCCTGCATCACTACGCGCCCGGTTTCGAGCACATAGCCGCGATCACAGGATTCGAGCGCCTCGGCAACGCGCTGCTCGACCAGCAAAATTGTCAGGCCATGCTCGGTGTGAATCTGGTGAATGCGCTCAAAAATGGAATCGACCAGCGCCGGCGCGAGACCCATTGATGGCTCATCGAGCATCAGCAACTCCGGCGCCGAGGCAAGCCCGCGCCCGATCGCGAGCATCTGCTGTTCGCCGCCCGAGAGCGTACCTGCCAACTGGTCGCGGCGCTCGTGCAGGATCGGAAACAGCGCCAGAATCATCGGCAGCAAATCACCCCAGCGCTTGCGGCCCTTGACGGTGTAGGCACCCATCTCAAGGTTTTCCATTACCGTCATCGAGGCAAACACCTGGCGGCCTTCTGGCACATGGGCGATGCCTAAGTGCGCGCGCTCGGCTGGCGGCACGGCGAGCAGGTTTTGCCCCTTGTACAAAATCTCGCCCGCCAACGGCGCGACCGTGCCGGAGATGGTTTTGAACAAGGTTGATTTGCCCGCGCCATTGGGGCCGACCACGGCGACGAACTGCCCTTGCTCCACCTCAAGCGAGACATCGCTCAGGGCATGCAGGCCGCCGTAGGCGACGTCAAGCGAGCGTATTTTCAGCACGATCCATCCACTTCTTGCCCAGATAGGCTTCGATCACCGCGCGGTTTTTCACCACCTCGGCTGGCGCGCCGCTGGCGAGCAGGCTGCCATGATTGAGCACACCGAATTCATCGGCGAGTTTCACCATCGCTTGCATGGTGTGTTCAATGATGAGCACGGTCACGCCCTCGCGGTTGACCTGGCGGATGATCTCCAGCAGGTCATCAATCGCATCGTGTGCGAGGCCGGCGAAGGTTTCGTCAAGCAGCAACAGGCGCGGCCTGGAGGCGAGGGCGCGCGCCAGTTCCATCAGGCGCAATTGTTTGGTGGTCAGGCCCCCGGCAATCGCCTCGGCTTGTGCGCCACCGAGGCCGACGCGCGCCACCGCGTTCAGTGCCAGGGTGCGCGCTTCACTGTCGGTCGCAGCGCCCGCATAGGCGCCCGTGATCACGTTCTCCAGCACCGTCATGCGCGGGAAGGCACGCACCACCTGAAACGTGCGGCCAATGCCTTGCCGGCACACCCGGTGCGGCTTGAGGCCGGCCAGCGCATGGCCTTCGAAGGTGATGGTCCCGCTGGCTGGTGGCAGAAAACCGTTGATGACATTGAACATCGTGGTCTTGCCCGCGCCGTTGGGCCCGATGATGCCGTGAATTGCGCCGGCCTTGACGTTGAAGCTCACGTTGTCCACCGCCTTGAGGCCGCCGAAGGCGAGGGAGACATGATCGAGGCTGAGCAGGGGCTTGGCGTTGATCAGCGTGGCGATGCGTGTTGCCGTGTCTGCTTGCGTGGGCGTTGGCGCCGCGCTTGACTGCGCGGCTGCCGCCGCCGTGTCCGGCTGCACGGCTGATGCAACAGCGGCTGCCCCGGCGGCACTCGCTGCCGTCGCAGAAGCTGCCGCTGCGCCAGCGGGCGTTGACCCCGCCGCACGACGCGCCGCCAGCTTGTCGCGCACCTTCCAGTAAATGCCTTCAGGCGCAAGAAGGATGATGCCGATTACCGCCCCGCCGTACACCACACCCTGAATGCCGGGCACGATATGGCCCAGTTCGCCGTGCAATATCTCCGACAGCGGCACCAGAATCGCCGAGCCGATCACCGGCCCCCAAAATGTGCCGGCACCGCCAAACAGCGAAAAAATCAAGGCCTGTGCCGACACCAGCATGCCGAACATGCTCTGCGGCGTCACCACCAGCAGCACGTTGGCATACATGCCGCCCGCCGCAGCAGCCATGCCGCCGCTCAGCATGATGGCAAACATCTTTTGCCGCCAGGTATCGATGCCGGCCGCCTCGGCCGCCGGCTCATTCTGCTTGATCGCCAGGAGTTGCCGGCCGAAGCGCGAGCGCTCAATCTTGAGCGAAATCAGCATGCACAGCACCAGCAGTACCATCGCCAGCACCATGTACATGCGCGGGTCCTTGAACTGCGCAAACATGAGCGGGTCTTCGCGCTTCATCGGCAGCGACACTTCCTGATACCCCATCCACTCGAACACATAGAGCATCGCGAGCGGATAGGCCAGCATCGACAGGCCAAAATAGTGGCCGCGCAGGCGGAAGGTCGGCAAGCCGATCACCACACCGGCGATGACGCCGACCACGCAGCCAAGTGGAATGCCGAGCCAGGGCGTGATGCCGTACTTCACAAAGGCGATGGTCATGGTGTAGCCACCGAGACCGAAGAACGCCGCCTGGCCAAACGAGATCAGCCCGCTGTAGCCCGACAACACGTTCCACGACAACCCCATCGCCGCCCAGATCAACACCAG
>JANNCZ010000633.1:0-2884 GCA_031387185.1 Burkholderiales bacterium | reverse complement strand
TCTTGGTGATTACACCGAGACTGATGTAGTCGGTGATCCGGCTACCCTCGGGCAAAGCTGCAAGCGTGCGTGCCATCTCCGGTTCTCCTGTGGTGGAAAATCGAAGAATAACGCAATTAGGATATTAAGTGAACAGTATTGACGTTAAGCCGAACAACTCGCTCGTGCCCATCATTTACCGATGCGCCAGACTTGCTGTCTTCCTTAACTAATTGTTCTTGAAGTTTTTTTATGCCATCTCGAAGAGATCCGGAGAGCTTGCTTGAAGTAACAGTCGCGCCAAGTGAGATTAGACCGAATAACTGTTCATCGGCTTTGTCCAGATTTTTTTCCACCCCGGACAATACTCGATCCAAAGACTGAAGAAACCGTTCACCCAGTGAGGCGGCCAACAAATCGCCAGCAATATCCTCGTGCTTGTCAATAAGATGAGTCAAACCTTTGAGGGCGCGACCATACGCCGACTGGGTACTATCGGTACTTGCCAAGCAGGTATGCGCCAACTCCCGCCCATCTTTAGAAAGCCCACTCAGAGACTTCTTGAGCAGAGTTACCGCAGTGCCTTGATCGCGCCGAATTTCCGATAACTTGGGCTGTGCCTCTACCACCCAAAATGTTGCAAGATTGGTGGCGCACTCCTTACGCAGAGTGCATTGCAAGCGCGTACTCTTGGCGAGAGATTCCAGAGCGTCAACGTTTGCCCCCATCGACACAACTGCGGTTTGCAGGCCATTCACATGATCTGGAACCCCCGGACTCTTTTCGCAACTCGCTTTCCAAGCGTCTGCCTTGTTCTTAATGTAACCTGCGCACTCCTTTCGCGCGATGCGAAGGGACGCCCTGATGGAGTCGGACAGGGCATCTCGAGAATAGTCAATCACTTGGCACTTTTGGGATAACTCCGCAGTGTCTTCTATCGCTTGCTGCACAGTGCTTGCGCAGCCGTTCAGTCCGAGCATCACCGCGAAAATAGCGAAAACTCGGAGCGCGCGCGAACACGAATCGAATATGCCAACCATTTTCCCCTCCCAAGGCGCTGATGAACAGGCGAGTCCAAACAACAGTATGGACTCGACATTTCAGACGAATAGTGAGGACAAGTCAAGACTGTACTGCGCTGACCGGAGTCTAGACGAGCACTTTCCCGATCAATTTGCCTGGCAACCGGCTTCTTCCTTGCCTAGCCGCCACAAAGCGTCGAAAGGATGGACTACGCAGCCAGACGCTGCGCCTTCTTGCGCTCGTGCTCAATCAGGTAGCGCTTGCGCAAACGGATCGACTTGGGCGTGATTTCGACCAGTTCATCATCGGCGATGAACTCTACCGCTTTTTCGAGCGTCAACTCAATCGGCGGTACCAGACGAACTGCCTCGTCCGTACCCGAGGAACGCACGTTGGTCAACTGCTTGCCCTTGATCGGGTTGACGATCAGATCGTTGTCACGGCTATGGATGCCGATCACCATGCCTTCGTAGAGCATATCACCGGGGCTGACAAACATGCGGCCACGGTCTTGCAACTTCCAGAGAGCATAGGCAACAGCGGCGCCATTGTCCTGGCTGATCAGCACGCCATTGCGGCGCTCTCCCATGTCGCCCTTGAGCGGGCCGTAGTCGTCAAAAATGTGACTGGCCAGACCGGTGCCGCGCGTGAGCGTGAGGAATTCGCCCTGGAAGCCGATCAGGCCGCGCGCGGGAATGCGATATTCGAGCCGGGTGCGGCCCTTGCCATCGGACTGCATGTCCTGCAGGTCGCCTTTGCGGCGGCCGAGTTCTTCCATCACCGCGCCCTGCTGCGTGTCTTCGATATCCACCGTCAACAGCTCATACGGTTCCTGCCGCTCACCGTTGATTTCTTTCATCACCACGCGCGGGCGGCCGACTGCCATTTCATAGCCTTCGCGGCGCATGGTCTCCAACAGGATCGTCAAATGCAATTCGCCGCGGCCCGACACGATGAAGGTGTCATTGTCGGAAGTGAACTCGACCTTGAGCGCAACGTTGGCCTGTAGCTCGCGCTCAAGGCGTTCACGCAATTGGCGCGAGGTGACGAACTTGCCTTCCTTGCCGGCCAGGGGCGAGCTATTGACCATGAAGTTCATCGTCAGGGTCGGCTCATCGACACGCAACAGCGGCATGCCCACCGGGTTAAGCGGATCACAGATGGTGACGCCAATGCCGACCTCGTCAATGCCGTTGATGAGCACGATGTCGCCGGCCTCGGCCTCAGGCACCACCACGCGCTCCAAACCGCGGAAGCTCAGCACCTGATTGATTTTGGCCATCACCGGGGTGGCATCGGGGCCGTTCATCACTGCGACCTGCTGGCCTGATTTGACGCGCCCCGCGCGCACCCGGCCGACGCCGATACGGCCGACGAAGCTCGAATAATCGAGCGAGCAGATTTGCAATTGCAGCGGTGCGTCCGGGTCGGCTTCGCGCACCGGCACGTGCTGCAAAATCGCCTGAAACAACGGGCGCATGCTGTCTTCTTTTTTGGTGTGGTCGAGTGTCGCCCAGCCGTGCAGGGCCGAGGCGTAGACCACCGGAAAATCAAGCTGCTCTTCGGTCGCGCCGAGCTTGTCGAACAAATCGAAGGTGTGACTCACCACCCAATCAGGGCGCGCACCGGGACGGTCGATTTTGTTGACCACGACAATTGGCTTGAGTCCCAAGGCCAAAGCCTTGCGCGTCACAAAGCGCGTTTGCGGCATCGGGCCTTCGACAGCATCCACCAGCAGCAGCACACTATCGACCATCGACAGCACGCGCTCGACTTCACCGCCGAAGTCGGCGTGGCCGGGGGTATCGACGATGTTGATGTGGGTGCCTTCGAACATCACCGCGCAGTTCTTCGCCAGAATCGTGATGCCACGCTCTTTTTC
>JANNCZ010000613.1:0-7626 GCA_031387185.1 Burkholderiales bacterium | reverse complement strand
GCACTGGAGCCGACCTTTGGCGGAATCAATCTTGAAGACATCAAGGCACCGGAATGCTTTTATGTCGAACGCAAGCTGCGCGAGCGCTGCAAGATTCCGGTGTTCCACGACGACCAGCACGGCACGGCGATCATCGTCGGCGCAGCGATCAGCAATGGTTTGAAGGTGGTCGGCAAGGACATCGGCAAGGTGAAGCTGGTCGCCTCGGGTGCGGGGGCGGCAGCGCTCTCATGCCTGGACCTGCTGGTCAAGCTGGGGATGAAGATGGAAAACATCATCGTCACCGACATCGCCGGCGTGGTTTACACCGGACGCAAGGAGGAGATGGACGACAACAAGGCGCGCTATGCGAAGGATATTGCGGGTCGCAAGCTGGCCGACGTGATCGAGGGGGCCGACGTGTTCCTGGGCCTCTCGGCCGGCGGTGTACTCAAGGGCGAGATGGTCAAGAAGATGGCGGCCAAACCCCTGATCCTCGCGCTCGCCAACCCGACCCCCGAGATCATGCCCGACGAAGTGCACAGCGTGCGCGACGACGCGGTGATGTGTACCGGCCGCAGCGACTTTCCCAATCAAGTCAACAACGTGCTGTGCTTCCCGTTCATTTTTCGCGGTGCGCTCGATGTGGGCGCGACCACCATCACGGCGGAAATGGAAATCGCAGCGGTCAAGGCAATCGCTGAGCTGGCGCGCGCCGAGCAGAGTGAGATCGTCACCGCGGCCTACGGCATCGGCAATATTTCCTTTGGTCCCGAATATCTGATCCCCAAGCCGTTTGACCCGCGCCTGATCGTCAAGATCGCTCCGGCGGTGGCCCAGGCAGCGATGGACTCGGGCGTGGCGACGCATCCGATCACAGATTTCGATGCCTACCGCACCCAGCTGGAACAATTCGTTTATCACTCCGGTCTGTTGATGAAGCCGATATTTACTGCTGCCAAGGCGGCGGTGAAAAAACGCATCGTGCTGGCCGAAGGTGAAGATGAGCGCGTGATGCGCGCGGCGCAGCAGTTGATCGACGAAGGCATCGCGCGGCCGATCATCATTGGCCGTCCTGCCGTGCTGGCCAAGCGCATTGAAACCTTCGGCCTGCGCATGCGCGCCGGCGTCGACTTTGAGCTCGTCAATCCTGAGCATGACGAGCGCTTCCGCGATTACGTCAGTACTTACCACGCGCTGACGCAGCGCAAAGGCATCACCCTGCAATACGCCAAGATCGAAATGCGCCGCCGCCTCACCCTGATCGGTGCGATGATGATTAAAAAAGGCGACGCTGACGGCATGATCTGCGGCACCTTTGGCACCCATGCGCTGCATCTGCACTATGTTGACCAGGTGCTCGGCCGCCGCGCCGGCGTCAACGTCTACGGCACCATGAATGGCCTGATGCTGCCGGGGCGCGTGGTGTTTCTGGTCGACACCCACGTCAACCTCGATCCATCGGCCACTGAACTCGCGGAAATTACCATCCTCGCTGCCGAGGAAATGCGCCGCTTCGGCATCGCGCCCAAGGCCGCATTGCTTTCCCACTCCAACTTCGGTACCTATAACAATGCGTCAGCGCTCAAGATGCGCGAGACCCTCGCGGTGTTGCGCGGCAAGGCGCCGTGGCTCGAAGTCGATGGTGAAATGCACGGCGATGCTGCGCTCGACGCCGCCGTGCGCAAGGCGACGATCCCCGATTCGACCTTGAAGGGCGAGGCCAATCTGCTGGTGTTTCCCAACATGGAGTCGGCCAACATCAGCTACAACTTGTTGAAGACCGCAGCCGGTGGCGGCGTCACCATCGGGCCGATACTGCTCGGTGCTGCTGCGCCGGTGCACATCCTCACGCCTTCGGCTACGGTGCGGCGCGTGGTGAACATGAGTGCACTGACGGTGGTGGACGCCAATGCGGGGAGGTCCCTGCTGGCGGGCTGATCCGCTGCACCCCCGGTACCCGCTATGTCCCCATATCCGTTGGTGCGAGCGGCCCGCCGGGCACGTCAATCGTGTCCGTGAGCCTTGTGCGGGTGGTCGTGCGAGTGTCCGTGATCGTGTTCATGGCTGTGATCATGGCTATGCGGATGCGCGTGATCATGGCTGTGCGTGTGGCCAGGTTCGTGGCTGTGCCCATGATCGCCGGCATTCGAGTAGCCCCTGGCTTTGCCATGCACCTTGTGCTCTGCGGGCGCACCCGCCACGCCGGGCCGCGCTTGCTCATGATGGTCGCGCGCATAGTGCAGTCGCAACAGGTCCATGCCGTAATCGTTGCCGTTCGGCGTGCGCACGATGGTATGGATATGAAACTTGGCTGGCAGCTCGTTGGTCAGAAACACGCCCGAGTGGTGGTCGAATTCGATCATCACGACCGGGCTCTGGATGCGGTAATAGAACGTGTCGTCCTCGCCGGTGCCGCCGATCCAGCAGAAATGCGTGTCGTCAAGGTGGCGCTCTACCTCCTCGATGCGTGCGGTGCGCGGGCCTTCGGGCAACGGCTCGATGTAGGCGCTCACGAGGTCGAGCAATGGCCGGCGCTGCGCCTTCGAGAACGCCGCCACTGGCGCGCCTTCGTAAGGGATCACGCGATTGTCCTGAAATGCGCCGCCCAGATGCAACTGGTCGGCACGATGCCGCCGCGTTGGCGGCAAGTTGCCGCCGGTTGTTGCGGGGTAAAGAATCGCTTGCTCCTGCTGCGCGTTTGACAGCGCGCGCACCAGCGCAAGGCCGCCGTTCTCCTCATCCTGAAACAGGCGCTTGCCCTTGAGCGGCCCGCTGTCGGCCCAGTTGGGCTCGGCGCCCATGAAGGCGGGCGAGAGCACCATCTGCCCACCGATGACGAGACAGTTGAATGCAAGGTGGTGGCCCGAGAGTTGCCAGCCCCAAGGCTCGTTTGCCGCATTGGCTTTGTCCGAGGGCGCACCAAACAAGGTGAAGTTGTAGCTCCATTCACCGAGCACCTTGGTGTTCATCGCCAACTCACCGAGGAAGTGGTTGAAGCGCATCACGTCGCGTACCTTTTCGTAACCCGTGTCCGACAGGCTGGCGCGCATCACGTCGAGGATGGCTTCGCGCACCGGCAACGACACCTCTTCGAGGCGCAGGCCGTAGTGCCACACGTACATTTCGGTGTTGTTCCAGCGCCGCCACTCGCGCGCGTCGAGCGGCAGCATGAGGGCAGTTCTTTGCTCGGGCGATACGGTGGCGATGAGGCACAGCGTTGCTGCCACCATCGCAGCGGCCGGTGCGCCGTGGTCGCGCCGCTGATACAGGCCGGTGAGCGGCGTACCGTCAGTGCTGATGCCCTTGAAGGGCTGGCCGTAGAGGATTTCCCAGGGGTCAAACAGGAAGCTGCGCGGCAGCGGGTTGGCGTAGCCCGCCGCGCCATGCTCGTGCGCCGTGCGCCCGTGCATCGCCTTGACGCGCGGGTAGTCGAGCGTCGGGACGAACTTTCGAAAGTCCAAGGGTTTCGTCATGCACTACACCATCGTGGAAAGTTCAGCCAACTCTATTCGATCTTCACATTCGCCTGCTTCACCACTGCGCCCCATTTGGCGCGTTCGGCCACAGGGACCGCGCAGGCGTCTGCTGCGGAATTCATTCAACCCGGCCTCGGCAACTCCACGGTGTGAAACGGCTCCAGCGTATCGAGCGCCTCCGGTGGTTGCGACCGATTGTTCCACTTGAACATGCGCAGGGTGACCTTGTCGGCAGTGAAGTCGGCCAGGGTGAACCCATGCTCTTCGACCGGCTTGACCCATTCTTCCATCCGGATGTGCTGCGGTGGCTGAGCCGCAATCTTGCGAATGCCGGAGGGCCAGCCGGTTGGGCGCGTGCCCACGCTGCCAGTCAGCACCGCCACCACCGGATTGGCAGAGAGGTCGGCGTTGCCGGTGCGCAGCATGCGGCCGATGGCACTGGCATGCAGGTCACCACTCATCACCAGCGGCACACGGCCGCGCATGGCTGACATGGCGGCCATCAGCCGATCGTGCTGTTTGAGCCAGCCGGACTGCCAGTAGGGCTTGGGCGTCGCATCGGTAAGCTTGCCGTCGGGGCTGAGCATATCGGGGTACCACTCGCCCCATTTGCCGGCCGTCCAGCCGGGCGGATTGGAGGGCAGGTTGACCACGTGGGCCACCTCGGTGGCGGCCATGCGCGCCTTCAGCCAGCCCTCTACCGTGTCTTCGAGGAACACCGCACTCGGGCCCGCCATGGTCATGGTGCTGCGCACTGAGTAGAGCAGCATTTCGAGCAGGCGCCCGAAGCGCAGCGTGCCGAAGCTATCCGCAACCGGCAGGGCGCGCCCGAAGGCGGAAGCGCCGGGCAAGCCGGTGGGCCGGCCTGCATCCGGCAGGAACTCCGGGTAATACATGCTCTGCGTGGCGCGCGCCATTTCGCGCATGAAGTGATCCGGCGGGAAGGTGACGATCTCGTCGTAGGCGTCGTCGTTGTCGTAGTAGTCGTGGTCGTCCTGGATGAAGAACACCGGGGTCGAACGAAAATCGGTGCCATACACCGGGACGATCTGCGGGCCGGCCGCCTTCTTGATGAATTGCTCGTTATCGGAGCCGAAGATCGGCGACGAACGGGTTGGCGTGCCGGCGATGGCCAGTCCGGCAGGCGATTGCCCCTGGGATTTTGCGGTCAAGGGCGAGCGCAGATCCCAGTACACGTGGTCACCATTGGCGATGGCCGCGTCCGGCTGGAACGACAGGCCGCGACGCAACAGGCGATTGCGCAACACGGTCGGCAGGTAGGTGTGGGCCTCGTGGCCGCCTGCACAGGTGAAGAGCAGGATGCGCACTTTCTCCGGCTTGGCGTCCGGCGCCGGGAAGGTGGTGATATGCCAAGGCTCGCATAGCGCCTTGCCGCCGCTTTTGCCGCCGGAGAGCAAAGCCAGCGGATAGCGCCGCGCGGGCGCAAGGCCGGTGGCATGAAACTGCCACATCTGCCCGCGGGTATCAGTCACGCGCCCTGCCACATTGCGTGAACCGACGCGCAGTACCGGGGGCGCGTTCAGCGCGGCAGCAAATGAGGCCTTGATCAGCAGCTCAGAGTCGCTGACGGTGGGCAACAGATGGAGCAGTTGGCCGTTGTTCCAGGCGCCGCCATGCGCGCCGGCGCGTCTGGTGCTCTGCGCCCACATTTCAGGCGACACGCCACCCAACACGCCACCCAACACCGTGCCCGCAGCGGATGCACGCAAAAAGTCTCGTCGAAACATGGATCCCCCTTTGTTATCCGATTCCAGAAATCGGATTTGAAATGCGCGGTTTCACGGCTTCAAATCCATCTCAAAGTGAATGTAGTCGCCACGATACGTTACCTCACCGACGTACAACACCGTGCCATCGAGAGCCGTGAATACGCGCCGTACCTCGGCGACTGGCGCGCTGACGGCAATATTGAGGTGGGCCGCCACTTCCACGTCTGCCGTCGAGATAGCCATCGTCTGGCGTGCCTTGGCAATCTTCACTTTGGGCAATTCGAGCAACACCGGCACCACCGTCTCGCGGCGAAAGCGCTTCGGTGCCATGCGGAACACCCGGTCATCGAGGTAAATCGAGATGACGCAATAGGCTTCGTCATTACGCGAATGAACGCGGCGCATGAAGTGGTAGCGCGCAGCCGGTTTGCCGTCCTGCGGCTGCAGTTGCGGCGTGGCCGACGCTTCTTCGAGCAGCGTGAGCTTGGGCTTGTCGTCACGGTAGACGTCAGCGAGGTCGCGCAATGACGTTTCCAGGCGCAACCAGCGGTCTTGCGCAGGCTGCCCGGTGACGAAGGTGCCGCGTCCCTGCTGCGGCGAGAGCAGCCCTTCGCGTGCGAGGAGATCGACCGCCTGCCGTACCGTCACGCGCGCCACGCCGAATTCGGCGACGAGCTCTTCAAGCGAAGGCAACTTATGCCCCAACGGCCACACGCCGCGCGCGACCCGCTGGCGCAGCAGGCCGGCGAGCTGCGCATAACGCGGCACCGGACTGTCTCGAAACAGGACGTGCATGTGGTCTGTGGCTTCTTGTATTCTTGTGCTAAAGGTTCTATCTATAGTACCATTTGAACCGCCCACCCCACAACTCCCAACGTACAAGTCCATCCACTTGCGGCGCGCAGCATTGATCCTCTCCCCCTGGCTGCTGCTGGTGCTCGCCTGGTATGGCATCGCGCTGTCGGGTCTGGTCAATGCGTCGTTGATGCCCACACCCCACCAGGTCGCCGCGCGTTTTTGGGAACTGCTGATCGACGGGCGCCTGCCCAAGGACATCTGGATGTCCACGCAACGGGTATTTCTCGGCGTCGCCTTGGGCACGCTGCTGGCCGTGCCGGTCGGGTTCCTGCTCGGCTGGTATCGCGACGTGCGCACCTTTATCGACCCGCTGATCAATTTTTTCCGCGCCCTGCCGCCGATCGCGCTCATTCCGCTGGTGGTGGTGTATTTCGGCATCGGCGAGCCGGCCAAGGTCATCATCCTGTTCTACGCGTCCTTCTTTGCCGGCGTGATCGTGATGTATGAAGGCATTGCACAGATCAGCCCGATCTTCGTGCGCGTCGCGCGCACCCTGGGCGCTACCGACGTGGAGATTTTTAGCAAGGTCATCATTCCGCTTGCGGTGCCGCACATCCTCACTGCCCTGCGCGTGTCACTGGGTGTGGCGTGGGCGACGCTGGTGGCGTCGGAGCTGGTGGCCGCGCAGCAGGGGCTGGGGGCGCTGATCCAGAATGCCGGGTCGTTCTTCCAGCTTGACATCATCTATGTCGGCATCATCTGCATCGGCTTCATCGCGCTGGCGATGGACCTGGCATTACGTGCGTTGAGCCGGCGCCTGGTGGCCTGGCAGGATCGGATCGGCACATGAGCACCCTGACGCAAACGCCATCAACCGGAGCCGGCGCGGCTACCGCGCCGCGCATCGTCTTCGACCATGTCTCGGTCACATTCGACACGGCACATGGCCCGCTCCAGGTGGTCGAAGACGTCTCGTTCTCGATTGCCGACCGCGAGTTTGTCTCGGTCATCGGGCCATCGGGCTGCGGCAAGACCACGATGATGAACATCGTCGCTGGCTTCGTTGATCCGACCAGTGGCAGCGTCTTGCTGGACGGCAAGCCCGTTGGAGGGCCCGGCCCCGAGCGCGGCGTGATCTTCCAGGAGTACGGGGTATTTCCGTAGCTGACGGTCGAGCAAAACATCGGCTTTGGGCTCAAGCTTGCCGCCAACCGGGTGAGCGGGGTGAGCGATGGTGACCGCAGCGACATTGTGCGGCGCTACATGGAACTCATGGGGTTGACGGATTTTGCCAAGGCCTTCCCCAAGACCTTGTCGGGCGGCATGCGCCAGCGCCTTGCGATCGCGCGCGCCTATGCGGTCAAACCGCAGTTCCTGCTCATGGACGAGCCCTTCGGCGCACTCGACGCACAAACCCGCTCCAACATGCAGGACCTGCTGCTTGAAGTGCTGGCGGCAGAGCGCAAGACCGTGATGCTGATCACGCACTCGGTCGAAGAGGCAATCTACCTGTCGTCGAAAATCATCGTGGTGACGGCGCGCCCGTCAAGGATCCGTACCGTCATTGACGTACCCTTCACCTATCCCCGCGACGAGCGCCTGCACGAGCAGGCGGCATTTGGCGAACTGCGATCGCACAT
>JANNCZ010000598.1:0-17134 GCA_031387185.1 Burkholderiales bacterium | reverse complement strand
GGGTACGCGGGCGCGCAGCAGCAAGGCGCCGGTGTCTTACGAGATTCCGCGCGAGGTGGTGGCGGAGGGCATTGTCAATGCAGTCGCGCACCGCGATTACGCGAGCAACGGCAGCGTGCAGGTGATGCTGTTTGCCGACCGGCTGGAGATTTGGAATCCGGGCGGGTTGCCTTCTTCACTGACGATTGAGTTGCTACACGAGCCGCATGGTTCGGTACCGCATAACCCGCTTTTGGCTGAGCCGCTGTATCAGACCCAGTACATCGAGCGCATGGGTACCGGCACGGGCGACATGATCCGGCGTTGCCGCGAGGCCGGGTTGCCGGAGCCGGAGTTCCGGGTGACGGATGGTTTTGCGGTGATTTTGCGGCGGCGTTCTGCTACGGCAGCTTCGGGGAAAACGTCGGGGAAAACGTCGGGGAAAACGTCGGGGAAAACGTCGGGGAAAACGTCGGGGAAAACGTCGGGGAAAATCCTCGCCTACCTGGCAAGAAACCCCTATGCCACCATTCCGGAACTGGCGAAACTGCTGCGCATCACCGAGCGCTCGGTGGAGCGCAACCTACAGAAGCTTCAGCGGGAAAGCCTGTTGGGGCGGGTAGGCCCGGCCAAAGGCGGGTGTTGGGAGTTGTTCAAATGAACAGTTGGCTTGTTTGCGGAACCGTCGATATCGCAACGTTGAATCAGAGAGCGTCATGACCTTCAATCCAGTCCACCCCAAACTCGACCTGCTCTACCGTGCCTCCATCGCCGTAGACAACCCGCAACTGTTCGGCCCGACGCCGCAAGCTGCGGGCGAGCGCCGCATCATCAACATCACCGGCGGTGAATTTGACGGTGCACGCCTCAAAGGCAAAGTCTTGCCAGGCGGCGCCGATTGGCAAATCATCCGCGCTGACGGCGTGGCGCAACTCGAAGCGCGCTTCACCATGCAGACTGACAACGGCGCGCTGCTCTATGTCAAAAACTTCGGCTTTCGCCACGGCCCACCCGAAGTGATCGCGCGCCTGTTCTCGGGCGAAGTGGTGGACCCCGCGCACTACTACTTTCGCATGACACCGCTGATCGAGACCGGCGACGCGCGCTATGCCTGGCTCAATTCGCTCATCCTGGTGGGCAGCGGCATGCGCACCAAAGACCGGGTGATTTATGACGTCTACGCGGTCGTGTGAGTCCGCGCCAGTGAAGGCCTTAAGGGCTGCCAGCGCCGCTGAGCGCCTAAGCGCAAGAGTGGTTGCAGCTATAATTTTCCAACAAGCTGGCTGCATAGCCGGTAATCGAATTTCACCCGATTTCAGACAATATCCAACCGGAGACAAACCATGAAACTCAAACTGCTTGCCGCTGTTGCACTCACGCTGGGCTTTGCCGGCGGCGCGGCTCTCGCCCAAACCACGCTCACCATGTCAAGCTGGGTGCCGCCCAGCCACGCCCTGACGCGCGATGTGCTCGCGGTCTGGGGCAAGGATGTCGAGCGCGTCACCAATGGCCGCGTCAAACTGCAGATGCTGCCCAAGCATCCGGTCTCCGCCCCCGGCACCTTTGATGCTGTGCGCGACGGCCTGGTCGATGTGTCCTACGTGACGGCGAGCTACACGCCGGCGCGCCATCCGCTGCCGCTGTTGGCCGAGTTGCCGGGCAACGGCGCGACGGCCGAAATCAATTCGGTGGCGTTCTCGCGGATTCACTGGAAGTATCTGCAAGCGGCGAACGAGTACAAGGGCGTCAAACTGCTCGGCGTATTTACCCACGGCCCCGGCCAGATGTTCATGGCCAAAAAACCGGTCGCGAGCGTGGCCGATCTGGCCGGCATGAAAGTGCGATCGGGTGGTGGCGTGTCGGAAGCCGCTGCCAAGATTCTCGGCGCATCACCGTTTGTGAAGCCCGCGCCGGAGTCGTATGAGTTGCTCTCAAGCGGTGTCGCCGACGCGACTTTCTTTCCGTCCGAGTCGATCAAGTCGTTCAAGCTCGACAAGGTGATCAAGTACGCAACGGTGTTTCCCGGCGGTTTCTATTCCTCGTCGTTCGGTTTTTTCATGAATGAGGAGAAGTGGAACAAACTGGCCAAGGCCGATCAGGACGCGATCAACACCATCTCGGGCGAATACATTGCGCGGCTGGCAGGCAAGGCCTGGGACAACGCCGACCGCGAAGGCTGGGAGGCACTCAAGGCAGCCGGTGCGACGATACAGGATGCCAGCCCGGCTTTTGTTGCTGATGTGCGCAAGCGCACCGAGCCAATCGTGCAGGACTGGGTCAAGGCGGCCAAGGCCAAGAACATTGACGGCGACAAGGTGCTGACTGAATTCCGTGCCGAGCTGGTGCGTGTGGCGCAGGGCAAGTAGGCGCAGGCAGCCCCGTTGGTTCAGTGACTGACATCCCGGCCGGCCCGCATCCTGATCCGCGCCCGGCAGAGTCCGATCCGCGCGCCGCTCTAACGCGCGCCGCCTGGGTGCTGGCTGCCGAGGGACACGAATCCGGCCTCGCCGGGCAACTCACTGCGCGCGGGCCGAAGCCGGGCACCTTCTGGACGCTGCCGCTCGGCCTCGGTTTTTTTGAGGCCACAGACTCTTCGTGGCTGCTCATTGATGATGACCTTAACGTGATAGAGGGAGACGGCTTCGTGTCGGGTACTGGTGCGGGCGCGGTGCGATGCCGCGAGCCGAATCCGGCGACACGCTTTCATTTGTGGATTTATCGCGCGCGCGCCGATGTCCACGCCATCATTCATACCCATCCGCCAGCCTGCTCGGCGCTCGCTGCGGCGGCAGTGCCGCTGATCGTCGGCCACATGGATGCAACGCCGCTGTTTGATGACATGGCGTTTTTGCCGGTGTGGCCCGGTCTGCCGACGGCGGATCGTGAAGGCGAGATCATCGCCAGTGGTTTGGGTAACAAGCACGCCATCCTGCTCGCGCATCACGGCATGCTGACTGCCGGGCGCAGCGTCGCCGAGGCGGTGTTTCTCGGCGTCTTCATGGAGCGCATGGCACGCCTGCAACTCGATGCTGCGGCTGTGGGTGGCGTAAAGCCCGTGGCGGCGAGTGAGGCCGTGCGGGCGCGCGACTTTTTGCGTACAGACCGTATCATGCAGCTTACGTTCGATGCGTGGGTGCGCAAGATCGAGCAAAAACGCAAGCAGGCGATCACCAGCGAGGCCGCATGAAGCAAATTGATTTCTGGCTCAACCGCATTCTCGGTGTCTCGGGCGCGGTGATCCTTTTTGTGATGATGCTGTTGACCACCGTGGACGTGATCGGCCGCAAGATTGATGTGCCGATTCGTGGCGGCGTCGAGATGGCCGAAATCCTGCTCGCGATGGTGATCTTTGCGGGGTTGCCGCTGGTCACCGAAGCGCGCCAGCACATCGTGATCGATACGCTGGAGGGCTTTATGTCGCAGGCTGTGCGCCGTGCCCTTGATGCCTTCGCCAATGCGTTGTGTGCGGTCACCATGTTCGGCATGGCCTGGATGTTTTACATCAAGCGCGTTACCCGCGTGCAGGAAGCCGGTGACACCACCAGCGTGCTGCAGATCAGCCTCACGCCGGTCGCGTATTTTTTGCTGGCGATGATTGTGGTGACGGGATTGATTCACGTAGCACTCATGTTCGTGCCGCCCCCCGCTGAAGATGGAGGGACCGCCGTATGATGCCCGCCCTGCTTGCGTTTGCGGTGATGCTCTTGCTTGCCTTCGGCCGCGTGCCGATTGCGCTTGCCATGGGCCTGACCGGTTTTGGCGGCCTCGCCATATTGAAAGGCATCAACCCGGCGATGGGTTCGGTGGCAGCGACGATCTGGGAATCCGGCTTTCAGATCACGCTGTCGGTGATTCCCTTGTTCATCCTGATGGGCAACTTCGTCACCAAGGCCGGCATGGCGCGTGAGCTGTATCGGGCGGCGCATACCTTTGTCGGCCACTTTCGCGGCGGCCTGGCGATGGCGACGGTGATGGCCTGCGCCGGGTTCGGTGCGATCTGCGGCTCGTCGATTGCCACCGCCGCCACCATGACCAAGGTGGCCTATCCGTCGATGAAGGACATCGGCTATAGCGATGAACTCTCGACCGGCTCGATTGCCGCCGGCGGCACCCTGGGGATATTGATTCCGCCATCGACCATCATGGTGATCTACGGCATCATGACCGAGACCAATATCGGCGCGCTGTTCGCGGCCGGCGTGATTCCCGGCGCGGTCGCCACCCTCCTGCTATGCGTTGCCGTGCAGTACATTTGTTGGCGCGACCCCAAGGCCGGCCCGCGCGACAAGCGCGCGACCTGGGGCGAGCGCTTCACGGCGGTGCGCGACATCTGGGGTGTGGTGGTGCTGTTTGCGCTGGTGATGGGCGGCATTTACGGCGGCCTGTTTACTGCGACCGAAGGCGCGGGCGTCGGTGCCTTCGGTGCATTCGTCTTCGCGCTGCTGCGGCGTACCCTGACCTGGAAGATTCTGTACGACGTGCTGGTCGAGAGCACGCGCACCACCGCCATGCTGTTTTTGATTTTGATTGGCGCGCTGATTTTCGCCAATTTCATCAACTACACCTCGATGCCAAATGACCTCAAGGATTTCGTCGCGCAATACCAGATTCATCCGATGCTGGTGATGACGGCGATCTGCATCATCTACGTGGTGCTCGGCACCGCAATGGAAGAGCTGTCGATGATCCTGCTCACGGTGCCGATTTTCTTTCCCTTGGTGGTGGGGCTGGGGTTCGACCCGGTGTGGTTCGGCATCATCATTGTGGTGGTGGTCGAGATCGGCCTCATCTCGCCGCCGGTCGGCATGAACATGTTTGTGGTGCGCAGTCTGTTGCCACAGGTGTCGACTGCGACCATCTTTCGGGGGGTGACGCCGTTTGTGGTGGCCGACTGTGTGCGTCTGGCTATTCTGGTCGCGTTCCCGGCGATCAGCCTCTATCTGCCATCACTGCTCAAGTTGTAGCAGGGTTGCGCTGGCCGGTGCCAGGCAGCAGAGAGCAGGCGACCGGCGCCAGGCGGCAGCGAGCAGGCGGCAGACTGCCGGGATCAATCCGCTGCCACCTGGTGGCGAGCTACTCGGACTTTGCTTCCCGCGCCAGCAAACCCGCCACCGCATCGCGTGGCTTCGCGCCTTCAAACAGCACGGCACATACCGCGCGCGTGATCGGCATGTCGACATCGTGCTGGTTCGCCAGCGCCAGCGTTTCACGCGCCGTGTAAACGCCCTCAGCCACATGCCCGAGGCTGCCGAGCACGTCGTCAAGCTTTTGCGCCGAAGCCAGCTTCAAGCCCACCGTGCGGTTGCGCGAGAGGTCGCCGGTGGCGGTGAGGATCAAATCGCCCATGCCGGTGAGGCCCATGAAGGTTTCCATCTTGCCGCCCAACGCCACGCCGAGGCGCGCCATTTCGGCGAGGCCGCGTGTGATGAGAGCCGCGCGCGCGTTGTGGCCAAGCCCAAGACCGTCGGCAATGCCGGTGGCAATAGCCATCACGTTCTTGACCGCGCCCCCGACTTCGACCCCGGCAATGTCGTTGCTTGAATACACACGCATCATGCCGCCGTGCAATTGCGCTGCGGTTTGCGTGGCGAAGTCTTGATTGGGCGAAGCGAGGGTGAGGGCGACCGGCAATCCGCGCGCCACTTCAATCGCGAAACTGGGACCGGAGAGTGCGCCGTAGCGCGCGCCGGCCGGCAATTCTTCGACGGCGATTTGGTGCGGCAGTTTGGATGTGCCGGCTTCAAAGCCTTTGCACAGCCAGATCACAGGCGTGCCGCCCGGCTTGCTGCTTGCTGCGCCAAGTGCGCGCAATTGTTTGAGCGTGGGCCGCAGGCCGGCGACGGAGGTGGCCGCGATGACGAGGTCTGCGCGCGCCGCGAGTGAAAAATCACCGGTGGCGGTCACCGCTTGCGGGATGGCGATGCCGGGCAGAAACTGTTTGTTCTCGCGCGCGGCCTGTATGGCAGCGGGCAAGCCGTCTTCGCGCGCGTACAACGTGACCTCGTGCGAGGTTGCAAGCGTGACGGCCAGAGAGGTGCCCCAGGCACCGGCACCGAGTATGCAAACTCTCATGGGCGGACAGCGCGTATTAACCTGATCGCCACCAGCGCACGCGGAGCAGCATCCACTCAGAGGCCCCAGACCTGGTTGATCGCGACAAAGCCGCCGGCACCATCACGATGTCTGACCTTGGCCCAGCCGGAGGACGGCGCTTCGATCAAATCGAGCACGACATCTTGCGCGATGGTGATGACGGCTTTGGCGCTGTCACTGGCCTGCTCGCGCACGGCCACGGTGGGGGCGTTGGCAATCACGGTGCGCTTGTCCGAGACAAATTTGCGCTCGATCCACATCAGCTCGCCGCTCTTGTCGCGCACCCGCACCCAGGCCTCGTTAATGATGATGGCTTCGAGCGGCATGCCGCGTGGCGCGACGTAAAGTTTCTTGCCACGCACGGCAGGGGCGTCGTAAAGAATGGTGGCGTCGGTCACCGAACGAAAATCGGCTGCGCACAAAGGTGCAGCCGCGCACAGCAGCGCAAGCGCCAACGCGCGCCCGGCGGCAAACGCCTTACTGCAATTTACCGGGTGCGGGCGCATTGGGGGCTGGTGCCGCGTTCGCTGCGTTCTGCCGCAGTTGTTCCAAACGTTGCGCGTAAAACGCTTCGAAGTTGACGTTGGGCAAGTGCAGGGCGGGGAAGCCGGCGCGCGTCACCATGTCGGCGACGTTGGCGCGCAGATAGGGGTAGACGATGCTGGCGCAGTGAATGCCGACCAGCGGGTCGATCTGCTCGGCAGGGATGTTGCGAATTTCAAAAATGCCGCCCTGCGCCACTTCGACCAGAAACACGACTTTGTCCTTGACCTTGGTGGTCGCCGTGGCGGTGACGACGACTTCAAAATAGCCTTCCAGAAACTGGTCGGCATTGATGTTGAGCGAGGTCTCAAGCTGCGGCACTTCCGTCTCGGCAAAGACGCCCGGGGCATTGGGCACCTCGATCGACATGTCTTTGACGTAGACTTTTTCGACGTTGAATACCGGCTGTGCAGCGGCATCGGCCGCCGCTTGGCCGCTGTCGTTTGCGCTGTTGCCCGCGCCGTTGTCAGGACTGGCCGGGGTGGCGTGATTGTCTGCCATGAAACTTCCTTGAAAGGCCCGCGAGCGGGCGGTGAGTGAATCAGAATGACAGTGTTGGCAGAGCGGAATTCGCGCAAGAACCGCTCCCAGAGCGGTTCTCAGGGCGATGCCCGCCGGGAGAAGTTAAGCGCTGGCGCCTTGCAACAACGGCTCCAGCCCGCCTGCGCGGTCGAGTGCGGCGAGATCGTCAAACCCGCCGACGTGTTTTTCGCCGATGTAGATTTGCGGCACCGTGCGGCGGCCCGTCTTTTGCATCATCAGGTCTCGCTGCGCCGGGTCGAGATCGATGCGGATTTTTTCGTCAATGCCCACACCCTTGGACTTGAGCAGGGCCTCGGCGCGCGTGCAGTAGGGGCACACGCCGGTGCTGTACATGGTGATTTTGGGTTGTGCCATCGCGGCTCCTTGCATCCCGGTTTTGTTGAGGCGGATGTTTTGCAGTTTGGTTCCGTAGCTTTGTTCCGCAGTTTATTTGCTCACTGGCAGACCGGCGTCGCGCCAGGCGTTGAAGCCGCCCTGCAACACAAATACGTCGGTCAGGCCGAGTGCGCGCAACTTCTCGGCAGACGCACCTGCGCGCATGCCGGTGTCGCAACTGACGATCACCGGCTTGCCCTTGAGTTTTTCAATCTCGGTCTTGCGCTCGTCGAGCACCTTGGCCGGAAAATTTTTCGCGTTGATGACGTGCCCGCGTGAATACTCGGCCTGGTCGCGAATGTCGATCACCACGGCGTCGCGGTCGTTGATCATTTGCGTCGCTTGCAGGGTCGAGAGCTTGGCTCCGCCGCGCCCGCCAGCCGCGAGCGGCCAAATCAGCATGGCGCCGGAGGCGAACGCGACCGCAATCAGCGGCCAGTTGTCGATCACAAATTTTTCAATCACTGCTTGTCCTGTTCTGTTCCGTTGAATCCTGCCCAATACACCGGCTGCTTCGACACCAGCCACCGCACTTAGCTGGCCGCCGCCGGAGCAAGCCGCCATTTCTACCGCACGGGAAAGCCACCCCAGCAACTTCTCGGGCAATCCGTTTTTTCTACTTCGCGGGCAGGCCGCAAAACACTTCCCGCATCAGCCCTACCAGTTTGACAGTGCGCTTGTCGGCGATGCGGTAGAGCACCTTGTTGGCATCCTTGCGCGTTTTTAAAATCTTCTTGCCGCGCAAAATGGCCAGATGTTGCGAGACGTTGCTTTGTGACGTGCCGACGGCATCCATGATGTCGGCCACCGGCAATTCGCCACCGGCCAGCACACACAGCACCTTGAGCCGCAGCGGATGCGCAATAGCCTTCATTGCCAGCGATGCCTGTTCAATCTCTTCGCTCTTGCCGATGAGATCAAAGATATCCTCTGAAACCTTGGATGCGGGCATGTCGGCCTTGTTCGATAGGAAACGGAAACAACCGCACCGCTTCGGCAATACAAGCTGCGGATTATAAAATACTGGCTAGCCGCCACGTCTAACGTGTCTAACGTGCCTAACGCGTCTAACGGGCGCCGCGCTTTTCAAACCCAACTACGCTGCGCGCAGTGCGCACGCTCTCCTCTTACCAAGCTGTTACCTCTGCCCCGCACAATCCCATGTACAAAATTGTCCTGATGCGCCACGGTGAGTCGGCGTGGAATCTCGAAAACCGCTTCACCGGCTGGACCGATGTCGACCTGACGCCCGCTGGTGTTACCGAAGCACAGCGTGCCGGGCGGCTGCTCAAGGAAAAAGGGTTCGGCTTCGATATTGCCTATACCTCGCTCCTCAAGCGCGCCATCAAGACCCTCAACACCACGCTCGAAGAAATGGATGCCCTGTGGCTGCCGGTCGAAAAGCACTGGCGCTTGAACGAGCGCCACTACGGCGCATTGCAGGGCCTCAACAAGGCCGAAACCGCCGCGCAATACGGCGACGCGCAGGTGCTGATCTGGCGGCGCGCGTATGCGATTGCGCCCAATCCACTGGCGGCAGATGATCCACGCCATCCGAGGTTTGACGCGCGCTATGCAGGCTTGAGCGCCGCCGAGCTGCCCGCTACCGAGTGCCTGAAAGACACCGTGGCGCGCGTGTTGCCCTACTGGGACTCGGACATCGCGCCGGCAGTGCGCGCCGGCAAACGCGTGCTGATCGCGGCGCACGGCAACAGCTTGCGTGCGCTCGTCAAATATCTTGATGGCGTGAGCGATGATGAGATTGTCGCGCTCAACATTCCCACTGCGCAGCCGCTGGTGTACGAATTGGACGCGACGCTTAAACCGATTCGCCACTACTATCTCGCTGATCCCGCCGAGATCGCTAAAGCGCAAGCCGCTGTCGCGGCCCAAGGCAAAGCCAAAACTTGAACCACACCGCCACGCCGCAAGCTCTCCTGCCGCATCACCGGGGGTGGCGCGGCTGGCGCGGTTGGCTCACGGGTTGCGGCGTATGTCTGGCGCTGCTGTGCCAGAGCGCAGGGGCCGTAGCCCCTGCCAGCGCCACAGGCACTACAGGCACCATCGGCACCATCGGCCCCATCGGCACCATCAGCCCCGAAGAACTCAAGGAACTGCGTGCGCGCATCGAGGCGCTCAAAAAAGACATTGCCTCGACCGAGGGCGACCGCACCGAGGCCGCTGACGCACTGCGCGAATCCGAGCGCGCCATCTCGGAGGCCAATCGCGAGTTGCGTGATCTGTCCAGTGGGCGCCAAGATGCCGAAAAACGCCTGCACGAGTTGGGGCGTCAAAGCAAAAGCGCGAAAGCCGATGCCGACGATCAAACCAAACGCCTCGAACGCCTGATCCGCGACCAGTACATGCACCGCGAGCGCGGTTTTGTGCAGATGCTGTTTTCGGGCGAGAACCCGGCCGCCGCAGCGCGCGAGCTGCACTATGCGAGCTACGCCTCGCGTGCCGAAGCGCGCCTGATCGAAAACCTGCGCGCCAGTCTCAAAGCGTTGCAGGCGCTGGCCGGTGCCGCACGCGACAAGTCGGTTGAACTGGCCGACATCGAAACACGTCAGCGCGCCGAGCGTGTGCAGTTGGCCAAGGAGTCCGAAGTCCGGCGCAAAGTCATGCGCGAATTGTCGTCAAAAATCCGCACCCAGCGCAAGGAAGTGACGACTCTGGAGCAAAATGAAAAGCGCCTCTCCAACCTGATTCTCAAACTTGCGCAGATGGTGCGCACGCCTGCGTCGAAGCCCGCATCAGACCGGCTCCGGCGCGCAGGTGAGCGTTCCGGTGTGCGCACCGACAGCACGCCGGAAGCAGGCTTTGCGGGCGCCTTCGCCACCCTGAAAGGCAAGTTGCGCCTGCCCACGCGCGGCGAATTGGCGAGCCGTTTTGGCACCCCGCGCGAAGAAGGCGGCACCACCTGGAAGGGCCTCTTCATCAAGGCCGCGCAAGGCGAAGACGTCAAGGCCATTGCGCCGGGGCGCGTGGTGTTTGCGGAC
Source organism: Burkholderiales bacterium (assembly GCA_031387185.1). GTDB lineage: Bacteria > Pseudomonadota > Gammaproteobacteria > Burkholderiales > JAEUOS01 > CANJDH01. The sequence continues at coordinate 6,602 of JANNCZ010000598.1, read as the reverse complement.
TGGATGCGCGGCTTCGGCAATCTGCTGATCGTTGATCACGGCGCCGAATATTTAAGCATCTACGGCAACAACGAAACCGTATACAAACAAGCGGGCGAGAATGTGGCCAGTGGCGACACCATCGCCCGCGTTGGCAATAGCGGGGGCAACCCGGAAACGGGTCTATACTTTGAAGTCCGTTTCAAGGGGATGCCGTTTGACCCGTTAAGCTGGATCAAGAGGTAACCAGGCGTAACAAGTGGCGTTGAACAGTGAATTAATGGGCAGGGCAACAGTCTGATCGCGGTGCCCTATCCACCTATCCACTTAATCCACCACTGCCCGCCGCAACATGCAGTGCGGCAGAGCGGCAGCGCGGGCCCAATCAGGCGCAGGAAATTGCCGTAAATTTCAGCAGCACACATAAACTGTACGGCGGGCACGACACATTGCAAGGGAGCGCATCATGATGGGCAAATTGAAAAAATCAGGTCTGGTTGGCGTGGGTGTTGCCGCCGGGCTGCTGCTGGGTCTCAACTTCTCGGCCATCGCGCAGCGCGAAGCGCGCAGCCCGCTGCCGCTGCCCGAGATTCAGGCGCTGGCCGAAGTGTTCGGCAATATCAAGCAGGGCTATGTCGATCCGGTCGAAGACAAGAAGCTGTTGACCGGCGCGGTCAAGGGCATGCTCACCGAGCTCGATCCGCACTCGTCCTACCTCGACCCGGAAGAGAACAAGGAGTTCGAGACCGGCATTCGCGGCGAATTCGGCGGTCTCGGCATTGAAGTGGGCACCGAAGAAGGCTACGTGAAAGTGGTCTCGCCGATTGAAGACACGCCTGCGTTCCGCGCCGGCATCAAGGCCAATGACCTCATCATCAAGATTGATGAGACCTCGACCAAGGGCATCACGCTCAACGACGCGGTGAAAAAAATGCGCGGCAAACCGCGCACGTCGATCAAGCTCACGGTGGCGCGCAAGGGCGAAACCAAACCGCTTGAATTCACTCTGGTGCGTGAAGTCATCAAGATTCAAAGCGTCAAATCCAAGGTGACCGAGCCCGGTTATGCGCATCTGCGCATTACGCAATTCCAGGAGCCGACCGTGGCCGATATGGCGCGCCATATTGATCGCCTCTACAAGGAGTCGAACGGCAAATTGAGCGGCATCATCCTTGATCTGCGCAACAACCCCGGCGGTCTGCTGCATGCGTCGATTGGCGTCTCGGCTGCGTTTCTTGAATCCAAGGCGCTGGTGGTCTCGTCCAACGGCCGCCTGCCGGACACCAAGCACGAGTACCTCGCCTCACCCGATGAATATGCGTTCCGTGCGCGCGAAGACCAGTTGCGCGGCCTGCCCGCCAGCCTGAAAAATGTGCCAATGGTGGTGCTGGTCAATGACGGCTCGGCGTCCGCATCCGAGATCGTCGCCGGTGCCCTGCAAGACCACAAGCGCGCCATCATCATGGGTCAGCAAACCTTCGGCAAAGGCTCGGTGCAGACCAAGATCAATCTGTCCAACGGCGCCGGCATGAAGCTCACCACGGCGCGCTATTACACGCCGTCGGGCCGCTCGATCCAGGCCAAGGGCATCGTGCCCGACTGGCTGGTGACGGAGACGGCGGAGGGCGACAAGCGCCCTTCGCGTACCCGTGAAGCCGATCTCGCCGGGCATTTGACCAACGACAAGGACCCGAACGCCGAGAAAGCCGCCGTGGTTAAACCTGAGGTTAAACCCGAGTCCAAACCGGAAGCCCAGCCCGCCGACAAGACTGACGGGAAAAAAGACGACGACAAACCGCCGGTGCGTCTCGAATACGGCACCAAGGAGGATTTCCAGTATCAGCAGGCCATCAATCTGCTCAAAGGCCTGCCGGTCAAGGGCGAGAAGTCCAAAGAGTTGCCAGGCGCCAATACGGCAGAGACCAAAAAGTAAGCAGACCGTATCGCAGTTGTCCCAATTGCACCACTTCGACAAAGGCCGCCCGCTCACGCTGGCGGCTTTTGTTTTGGCGGCTGCGCCGGCAGAGCGGCCGCAGGGTGCGCTACGATTGCGCTCATGAACGACGATCTGTTGCTGCGTTACTCGCGCCATATCCTCCTGCCGCAGATCGGCATCGAAGGGCAGGAGCGCATCGTTGCCGGCCATGCCCTCGTGATCGGTGCTGGCGGATTGGGTTCGCCCGCCGCGCTGTATCTCGCCACCGCGGGCGTCGGCACGATCTCCATCGCCGATGGCGATGTGGTCGATCTCACCAATCTGCAACGCCAGATATTGCATACGACGGCGAGCGTTGGTACGCCCAAAGTGGAATCAGCGCGCGACACCATCGCGCGCTACAACCCCGGGGTCAACGTGATCGCGCTGCAAGAGCGTGCCGAGGGTGCGCGCCTTGATGCGCTTGTTGCGCAAGCTGACGTCGTGCTTGACTGCTGCGACAACTTCCACACCCGTCACGCCGTTAATCGCGCCTGCGTCAAATACAAAAAGCCGCTGGTGTCAGGTGCCGCGATTCGTTTCGACGGGCAAGTGAGCGTGTTCGACATGCGCGACGCCAACGCGCCCTGCTATCACTGCCTGTTCCCCGAGGGGCAAGAGGTGGAGGAACTGCGCTGCGCGGTGACCGGCGTGTTCGCCCCGATCACCGGCATCATCGGCGCGGTGCAGGCGGCGGAGGCCTTGAAGGTGCTCAGCGGCACAGGTGACACGCTCAAGGGCCGTTTGCTGTTGCTCGACGGCCTCTCGATGGAGTGGCGCAGCGTCAACGTCAAACGCGATGCCGGATGTGCGGTGTGCGGTAGTTCGAAACCTGCCGCAAGCGTTTAGCATTCGGGGTAATGCGCCCGAAAGCCTTGGTGGGTGCGCATTTCCGCAGTTATGCCTTGAAGACGCGCATCCACCAACGGCTACAGGCCGCCTTGCCAAGGCCAAACAGGCGACGCCTCACCCCAGCATCAACGGCAACTGCTTCTCAAACCCGTCCACCGGATTTTTCTTGAAACCGCTCTTGGCAAACTGGTGCCAGCGCCCGGTGACAAAGCACATCAACACGTTCGCTTGCGCGGCCACGTCGAGCGCCTGCGGCAGTTCGTTTTGGGTAATCGCAATGCGGATGCTTTGCTTCAACGATGCCTCAAGCTTGTCGGTGAGCGCGTTGATGCGCACCTGCAGGCGCTCGTCTTCGTTCATCAGCGCGTCGCCGATCAGCACGCGTGTCATGCCGGGGTTTTGCTGGGCGAATTTGAGCATCAGCATCATCACAGCGCCAAGCTGCTTGATGCCTTCGGTCTCTTCCGCCGTGATCTTGTTGATGACAGTGAGCAGTGAGGTTTCGATGAATTCGATCAGGCCTTCGAACATCTGCGCCTTGCTCGCGAAATGGCGATACAGCGCCGCTTCGGACACGTCGAGTTTTTTCGCCATCGCGGCGGTGGTGATTTTTTCGCCCTTCGGGTTCTCCAGCATTTGCGCGATGAGCTGGAGAATCTGGGTCTTGCGTTCGCCGGTGCGGGGTGCCATTGAGTGATCCCTTGCTGCCTAGATGCGCCTTGCGTGACAAGGCTTTTGGAGATGGAGCACGGAGTGTACCCGCAGATGCACGTGCGATGGCACGGCGCGCGCACGCGGCGGTGCCGTCGCGCTGGCGGGCGCATCGGTGAAGGAGCCTGACGCCGGCCCGGCAATCCACACGGTGCGCAAACCGAGCTTGCGCGCAGTCTTGAGGTTGTCCAGATTGTCTTCCACCATCACCGCGTGCGAGGCGGACACACCGTGACGCGCGAGAATTTTGCGCAGCGATGATGCCGCAGGCTTCGGCACAAAACGCATCGACTCGATGGTTTCAATCGCGTCGAAATAGCGCAGCGCGCCCATCGCGCGCAGCACCTGCATCACGTAGTGGCGCGGTGCGTTCGACACCAAAATTTTGCGGCCGGGCAAATGCTTTAACCAGCGGCACACTGCGCGGTCAAAATCGATCACCTCATGCATGTCAGGGAACTGATGCGTCTCGGCAAGGAATTGGCGCGGGTCGGTGCCGTGCCGTTTCATCAATCCGAGCAGGGTCGCGCCGTAGCGCTGCCAGTATTGCTGGCGCAACTGGTTCGCCTCGGCTTCGGCGAGGTCGAGGTGACGCATCACATACTCGGTCATCGAACGGTTCATGCGGCCAAAGATGACCGGCGTCGCGCGATGCAGAGTGTCGTCGAGGTCGATCAGCCAGACGCGGCCAGAACGTGCGATGGGAGTTGCGATAGCGCGGGAAGGTGCGCGGGAACGGCGCAAATCAGATTGGCGGCGCAAATTGTGGAAGGGCATTGAATGGGATGCAAGGCTGCATGTGAGCATATTGCTACACTTTGATGATGAGATTGTCGCCCAGCTTCACGCTTGACCAGTTGATCCACTCGGACACTGCGCAACAGCATGGCATCGAGAACCATCCGCCGGACGCGCACCTGCCCAATCTGCGGCGGCTGGCGGCGGCGCTGGAGAACATCCAAACCCTGCTGCGGCACCCGCTGCTCATCACCAGTGCCTATCGCAACCCCGAGGTAAACAAGCTGGTGGGCGGTGTGCCGGCTTCAAAACACGCGCTCGGTCTTGCCGCCGATTTTGTATGCCCTGCCTTAGGCGAACCGCTCGCAATCGCGCGCGCCATTGCGGCATCCGCCATTGAGTACGACCAGTTGATTCACGAGTACGGGCGCTGGGTGCACCTGGGGCTGGCACCGTCCGGTGTTGCGCCACGTGCGCAGTTGCTGACGATTTGTTCTGGCGCGGGAGGCTATCAGGACGGGCTGTTGCCTTGCCCAGGCGCGAGTGTCAAAGGCAAGGCGGCACCTGTGGTACCTGCAGCATCGACGGCACCATCGGCACCATCGGCACCATCGGGACCATCGGCAACGTCAGCGCCATCGGCAACGTCAGCAACATCAGCAACCCGCCGCTGATCGATCGCGCAGCGCTCAATAGCCGCGCCACCAGCGATGCAATAGCGCACCGCCGCTCATCGCCAATACGAACACGATGGCATCGCGCCCGAGTGTGGACAGCGCTGTGAGCGCGGGGCCAGGACAGTAACCACCGATGCCCCAGCCGATGCCGAACAGCACTGCGCCGATTACCAGCGGTGTATCGATATCTTGTGACGCCGGCAGTTGCAGTGCGCCGCCGAACAGGGCAAGCGGCCGCCGCGTGACAAAGCGGAATGCAATCACGGTGACGCAGACCGCGCCGCCCAGCACCAGCAGCAGACTCGGATCCCAGGTGCCGGTCACGTCGAGAAAATTGAGCACCTTGGCAGGCTGGCTCATACCGGAGACCCACAGACCAAGACCGAACACCAGGCCGCCAGCAAACATCGAAAGGTGGCGCATCATGCTGCACCGCCGATCACATGGCGCATCACGAAGGTGGTGACCATGCCGGTGCCGAGGAATAACAGCACTGCCACCAGCGATCGCACCGACAAACGACCGAGGCCGCACACGCCGTGGCCACTGGTGCAGCCAGCACCCATGCGCGTGCCAAAGCCCACCAGCAGGCCAGCCAAAACGATCCAACCGATGGACAAGCCGGAGCCCGGCAGCGCGGCAGAGCCAAACACGGCTTGATCGACAAAGCCCGCCGCAATCAGGCCGAGCACAAAAGCCCAGCGCCAGGTAGTGTCACCTGCCTTGGGCAGCAACAAGCCGCTGAAGATGCCAGAGATGCCCGCAATGCGCCCGTGCGCCAGCAGCAGCCAGACCGACGCGAGGCCGATCAGGATGCCGCCCGCAAGTGCCGGGCCGGGGGTGAAGTTCACGATGGTCATGGGTGGTTTCCTCTAAGGAGATGTTCAATGCTGCGATGCCGCGTGACTTCCAATATTTAATACATTAGTATTATCTAATATTCTGAGATAAAAATTTTTGCAGCCTTCTCGAATTTACCGGTTGAATGCGTTTGTTGCCACGTTTGTTGCCACGTTTGTTGCCGCGTTGTTTGCCCGTTCCATCGTTGACCAAACCACCCCTCATGCCTGCTATTGAATCTTCCGGTCGCTTGCAGCGCGCGCCCGAAAACTTTTTGGGCCCGGAGCAGATTCGCGCGGTGCAAAGCGGGCGCCGTGAATTTCTGCGCGGTGTGATGCTCGCTGCCAGTGCTGCTGGTGCGGCCGCTGCCGCCGCGCCGGTTCTGGCGCAAGCCGTGGCCCAAGGCGAGCGCGTCATCCTTGAGCCGCAACCGCACGCCATCACGCTCGGCCAGCCGGTCGCGACCCACGCCTACGGCCTGCCCTCAAAATTTGAAAAGAATCTGCTGCGGCGTGAGTCGCCTGGCCTCACGCGCGTCGGTGCGGCCTCGGTGTCGTTCTCGCCGCTGCAAGGCATGTTTGGCATCATCACCGCGACTGGCCTGCATTTCGAGCGCCATCATCAGGGCTGGTACGACGTTGATCCATCGCAGCATCGCCTGATGGTCAATGGGTCTGATCCCAGCCTGCTGAAATCGCCCACCGTGTTCACAATGGACGATCTGATGCGTCTGCCGCCGGTGTCGCGCATGCACTTTATTGAGTGCGGTGCCAACACCGGCATGGAGTGGGGCAATGTGGCGGTGCCGACAGTGCAATACACCCACGGCA
>JANNCZ010000587.1:0-3647 GCA_031387185.1 Burkholderiales bacterium | reverse complement strand
TTTGACCAGGGGGAATACCGAAAACGGATTGGCGGCATCCGGTTGCGCTTTGCGCAGGGTGACGAGATCACCTGCGTTCCAGCGCAGGAAGGGCGTGACATGGTTGGTAAACATGGGCGTCACCACCAGTACGCCGGTCTCGCCCTCGGCCACCGGTTGCATCGTGGTCTGGTTGAGCACTTCGATGCAATACAAATCACTCCAGACGCGAAAGCCCTGGCCCGGCGCCGCATCGTCTTCGCAGCCCATCATGCCGGCTTCGGTCATGCCGAAGGTGTCGCGCACGCGTGCGCCCCAAGCGCGCTCAAGCTTGGCACGCTTGGTGTCCGAGAGCGGCTCGGCTGAACACATCACGGTGCGCACTGAGTTGATGCCTAAATCAATCCCTTGCGCGTCGGCAAGATTGGCCAAGTGCAGGCCATAGCTCGACATGCCCATCCATACTGACGGCTTGAGCCGGTCAATCAATTCAATCTGCAATGCCGACGGTGTGGTGGTGCCCGCCCCCGCCCAGTTGACACTCAGGCCCCAGGTCTGGGCGCTGCGCGCGAGCATTTGCCCAACCGGATGAATGCCCAGAGGAAACGAGCAATGCACGCGCTCGCCGGGCGCGATGCCGAGGCAATCGTAGAGCCGGCCGAAGCTCGTCATCGCGTGCTGCATGTCATCACGGTTGCGCGGATAAAACAGCGGCCTGCCGGTCGAGCCGCCCGAGCGCCAGAACTCGCTGATGCCGGCATCGGAGGGTTGCGGTAAACAAAATTCGTTGTAAAACTGCGCGTCACTCAACCCGCGCAACATGTCCTTGTCGAGGATCGGCAGCTTGGCCCATTCTGCCGGGTCATCGAGTTTGTCGAGATTGACGTGGTCGAGCTTGCCCATGAAGAAAGGTGCGCGCCTTGCTTGCTCAACAGCGCGCCGTTTGCCGGCACGCTGAATCGCCGCAATGGCATCAAGCGACGCCGGCAGCGGGCGGCGCAATGCGGGCTTCATGGTCTGGCCCCGATCCAGCGCTTCTGCTGCGCGTAGCCACCCTGCTTACCGGCTTGTTCATCTGCGCTCATCGCGGTGAGGCGTGCGGCTTTTTCCGGCGTGCCTTCGGGAATGTGCTCCAGCGCATCCCTGAGCATCGTCTCGTAATCCGTGCCCACCGGGCACACGTCGGCGCAGCGGCGGCAACCGGTCACCACGCCCGAGCCGCGCAGGATGCTTTGCCAGAGGTTGAACTGGGTTTCCGACAACAGCATGTCCTTTTTCTTCGCGTGGTCCGGCTCTTCGATGATGTTGATGACATGTCCGGCGAGCTTTGCAAAACCATAGGGCGAGCGGTGCGTGTCACACGCGGGCCAGTCGCGATCCCAATGCTTGACGGCGTCGCCGGGGCAAGTAGTCAGGCACCGCCCGCACGAAGGGCCGTGGCACAGCGCCTGCTGCATCGGCGCATCGCACGTCACGTCAACCGTGCACATCACCGCCGTGAGAATGACGCGCGGGCCGTATTCGGGCGTGATGATTTGGAGGTTGAGGCCGAGGGTGCCGAGGCCCGCTTCGACTGCAGCATGGGGCAGCGAGAGCAGCGTGGTCTGGTGTTGCGCAGGATCATCCTGATAGCGCCAGGGATCCACGTGCGAAGGGGGAATGATGATCGCGGGATAGCCCTGATCTTCGAGCCAGTAGACCAGGTCAAGCGAGGTCTCCTCGAGCATGGTCAGCGCGAGCTCGTCGTTGTAATACTTGTGGCGGTCGCTCGCGCCCTTGATGCGCGCGACGCCGCTGTTGAGACGTTTGGCCAGCACGATTACGCGGCCACCATCGTGGTCGGTGATGTCAGAGGGGCGGCGCGGATCGGCCGGGTCGGGTGGGTACTGCTCCATCGCTGCGCCATCGGCGATGCCGACGAGGTCGGCACCGAGTTCGCGCGCCTTGGCTTTGATCTGTGCGGCAGTCAGCGCTGCTTTGACGATGGCGACCATCTATTCGTCCCCCGTCTTCGCCGCTGCATCTGCGGTCTCAAGGGCCAGTGCAGCCTCACGCTCGCGCTGGGCTTGCTTGAACACCTGCAATTGTTTGGCGACCATGCCCTGATAGCCCTCTTCGCCGACCCAGCGACGGTTCCAATCGGACAGGCCCGCAATCGTGGCTACGGGCGCAACTGCGGAAGTAGCGGTGAGAGCCGCTTTGGGCGCGCTATCCGCGCCTGGTTGCCCATTCGCAATCGCATCATGCGCGCCGCGCGCCGCCTTGAATTGTTTGGCCAGCGTCATCTTCTCTGGCGTTTTTTCCGGAATCACCTTCTGCACCTCGGCCAGATGCGCGTGATAGTCGTTGCCGACCGGACACACCGCGAGGCAGCGCGGGCAATCACCAAACGAGCCGACCACGCGCAACAGGCCTTGCCAGAAGCCGAACAGGTCGCGCGACACCGTCATTTTTTTCTTGGCTTCAACATCCTGATCGATAAACTTGTTGAAGAATTTCGCGATCTGGCCAAAGCCAAACTCCTGCGCTTCGGTCGCGCAGGCGCGCTTGTCGATGCCCCAGTGCTGCACCGCATCGGCCGGGCAGGAATGCAGACAGCGGCTGCACGATTCACCAATGCACACCTGCTCGGTGATGCGCTGATCGGGCGTCAGCTCCAATTCGGTAAGGATGCCGGTGAGATACACGCGCGGGCCAAACTCGGGTGTGAGGATGTTGACTTCCAGCCCGAGGGTGCCGAGACCTGCTTCCACGCCGAGGTGGCGCGTCGACAAGCGCCCGTAGCTCGCGCGCTTGTAAGTCCACTCGGTCTCTTGCGCGGCGGTGACAAAGCTCGGATGCCCGGCGTCTTCCAGCTCCATCGCCAGGCGGTAGGCCACCTTGTCCATCTTGCGCAGCACCATCATGTCCATGTACTGCACCGGCACATTGTTCTTGCAGCGGAACGCGCCGGCCGGAATGCGCTGCACGATCACGATCACGCTTTTGCAATAGGGCGAGATGCGCTCCGGCGTTTGCGGCCAGCGCGGGTCGGGCGGGAAGGCATTGAGCGTGGCGGCGCCGGCGATGCCCGCGAGATCGGCTCCCAGAGCCAGCGCGCGCTGCTTGACCGCGGCGGCGGTGGGTTTTGCGGAGAACCGGTGCGGCTCGGTGCGCGGCATGGGAGTGGCGGACGCCTCAGGATGGGACACGCAAACGGAGTGCCCATCTTCGCATGAAACCTGATAAATTCAAAGATTGGCTGCGTGCCGCGCTGCTGCCTCTACTCTGCTCTACCCTGTCTGGAGACCCTCATGAAATCGCGACTGCTCACCTCCCTCACCGCTGCCCTGACCGCTGCCGCCTTGATGGGCACGGCGGTCAACGCGCTCGCCGCCGACACCCTGCGCGTTGGCTTCATGACCACGCTCTCGGGCCCGGCGGCCTCGATCGGCACCGACATTCGCGACGGTTTCAATCTGGCCGTCAAGCACGCCGGCGGCAACCTCGGCGGCATTCCGCTTGATTTGCAAATCGTTGACGACCAGTTGAAGCCCGACGTCGCCAAGCAGGTGGTCGACCGCTTCATGCAGCAGCAAAAAGCACACATCATCACCGGCGTGGTGTTCACCAACATCCTGCTGCCGGTGATCCCCTCGATCCTCGAGAGCAAGACTTTCTATGTCAGC
>JANNCZ010000557.1:0-11337 GCA_031387185.1 Burkholderiales bacterium | reverse complement strand
GACACGCCGGTCTTGCGCTGCAGGCCGATGCGCACATTCTCAAGCACGGTGAGGTGCGGAAACACGGCCGAAATCTGGAACGAGCGGATGATGCCGCGGCGGGCAATCTGCGCCGGTTTCTCGGCGGTGATGTCGGTGCCGTTGAACAGGATCTGGCCCGAAGTCGGGGGCAGGAATTTGGTGAGCAGATTGAACACCGTCGTCTTGCCGGCGCCGTTCGGACCGATCAGGGCGTGGATCTGCCCGCGCGTCACCGACAGGCTGACGTCATTGACCGCGACAAAGCCTTTGAACTCTTTGACCAGATGGCGCGTTTCGAGAATAACGTCGGGCATGCCGTCATTTTATTCGATAGCCGTTTCAGAGCAGCAATGCGGCCAAAAACCGCTGCCGGAGCCATTCTTCACGGTCGCGTGCAAAACCGGCAGGCCGGGCGGCAGACTACATCACTACTGTTTGCGCCTGCCCCGGCTTGCGCTCCGCGATCACGCCGATGCGGGTCACCGTTTCGCCGGCCGCGCGCAGTTGCGCGGTGGCGCGCTCCGCGTCCGCAGCCGTCACTACTACCACCATGCCGATACCGCAGTTGAAGACCCGATGCATTTCGGCATCCGCCACCTGGCCGTGTTGTTGCAGCCATGTGAACAGCGGCGGCATCACCCAGGCGTCGCGTTGCAAGACGGCGGTCAGGTTGTCCTGCAAGACGCGCGGCACGTTTTCAACCAGACCACCGCCGGTGATGTGCGCCATGCCCTTGACGGTGAGCGATTGCATCAGCGCGAGCAGGGGCTTGACATAAATGCGCGTCGGCGCCATCAGCACGTCGCGCAGCACGCGGCCTTGCGCGTCGGGGAAATGCGCGGTGTTGAAATCGAGACCGGCGCCTGCGCCCGCACCCATGCCAGTTGCGCGCTCGATGATCTTGCGCACCAGCGAGTAGCCGTTCGAATGCGCGCCGGAGGATGCCAAGCCAAGCACCACGTCGCCCGGCACGATCGATTTGCCGTCGATGATTTTTGATTTTTCGACCGCGCCGACGGCAAACCCGGCGAGGTCATATTCGCCGTCCGGATACATGCCCGGCATCTCAGCAGTCTCGCCGCCGATCAGGGCGCAGCCGGCCTGCTCGCACCCTTGTGCGATGCCACCGACCACCTGCGCGGCGGCATCCACATCAAGCTTGCCGCAGGCAAAGTAATCGAGAAAGAACAGCGGCTCGGCGCCCTGCACCAGAATGTCGTTGACGCTCATCGCCACCAGATCAATGCCGACGGTGTCGTGCTTGTTTAGGTGAAATGCGAGCTTGAGCTTGGTGCCGACGCCGTCGGTACCCGACACCAGCACCGGCTCTTTGTAGCGTTTGGGCACTTCAAACAGCGCGCCGAAGCCGCCGATGCCGGCCAGCACGCCTTCACGCATGGTTTTTTTGGCGAGTGGCTTGATGCGTTCGACCAGGGCGTCACCAGCGTCGATATCGACACCGGCGTCGCGGTAGCTCAGAGAGGCGGAAGTTGCAGGAGCAGCGGGCTGAGTCATGAGGCAGGCGGGTAAAATCAGAGGCTAACGTGCGATTTTAACCGGCCCCGCTGCCCCAAAAACATGCTTGCCAACTCCGATCGCGCGCAAATGCTGCTCTGGGCCGCCGTCGCACTGGCACTGCTGTGGACGCTGTATTTACTTGGGCCGGTGCTGACGCCATTTCTGGCCGGCGCCATGCTCGCTTACATACTGAATCCCGGCGTCGATTGGTTGTGCCGCCACCGCGTGTTCCCGGGCGTCCTCGGCATCAAATGGCCGCGCAGCCTCGCCGCCGTCGCGGTGATCGTGCTGGTAGTGCTCGCCGGGATTGCGCTGGTGCTGGTGCTGGTGCCGCTGTTCACCAAGCAGGCCAACGAGTTGTCCCAGCGCGTGCCGGCGTTTCTGACCCATCTCAATGCACAACTCGCGCCCAAGTTGCAGGAGTGGTTTGGCGTGACCTTGCATCTCGATGCGCAATCGATCAAGCAGTTTTTGTCGGAGCATTGGCAGAGCGCCGAAGGCATCATTCCGAAGGTGCTGGCGTCACTCAAACTCGGCGGTCTCGCGTTGGCCGGATTGCTTGGCACCCTGCTGCTGATTCCGCTCGTGCTGTTCTATTTGCTGGTCGAGTGGAATGGCATGATCGAGCGCATGGACCACTTCGTGCCGCGCCGCTACAGCAAGCAAGTGCGTTCGATTGCGCGTGATATCGATCTGGTGCTGGCTGAGTTTTTGCGCGGTCAATTGGCGGTGATGGGCTTGCTCGCCGCGTTCTACTCGATTGGCCTGTGGCTCGGTGGGCTGGAGTTTGCGCTGCCGATTGGCATCATCACCGGCTTGCTGGTGTTCGTGCCTTATCTCGGTTTTGCCACCGGATTGATGCTCGCCTTGATGGTCGCGCTGTTGCAGTTTGACGGAGCGCAGGGTTTGGTGATTGTGGCGGTGGTGTTTGGCCTCGGGCAGATTTTGGAGGGTTTCTTTCTCACGCCCAAAATTGTCGGCAAGCGCATTGGCCTGCATCCGCTCGCGGTGGTGTTTGCCCTGCTCGCATTTGGCCAGGTGTTTGGCTTCTTCGGCGTGTTGCTCGCGCTGCCCGCCTCGGCAGTGTTGCTGGTGGCGTTGCGGCGCGTGAACACCGCGTATTTGACGAGCAGCTTTTACCAGAGCGCGAAATAAGTGGCCCAGTTGCTGTTGGCACTCGCCGCGCCGCCCGCGCCGGCCTTCGACAATTTTGTCATCGGCCGCAACGCCGCTCTGGTGGCGGCTCTCAGGGCGTTTGCCCACGGCGCACCGGATCGTTGCGTGTATTTATGGGGCGCGCCGGGCAGTGGCCGCAGCCACTTGCTGGCCGCATGGCAGACGGCGTGTACAGACGCTGGCGCGCAGGACGCCACCATGCATGACGACGTCGATCAACTCGATGATGCGGCGCAGACCGCCTTGTTCAACCGCATCAACGCCGCCCGCGACGGGCAAGGCCACGTATTGATGGCGGGCAACGCCGCGCCGGCGCAATTGACGCTGCGCGACGATCTCAAAAGCCGCATTGCCTGGGGGCTGTCGTTCGAAGTGCTGCCGCTCAGCGATGCCGAGCGCGAGTCCGCCGTGCAGGGGCAGGCGCAAGCGCGCGGCATGACGCTGGGCACCGAGGTCATCGCCTACATCATGACCCACGTGCGGCGCGACATGGCAACACTGAGCGGCATCGTCGCCGCGCTCGATGCGTTTTCGCTTGAACACAAACGCCCGGTCACGCTGCCCCTCGTGCGTGAGCTGCTGGCACAAACGCGCGATCTCGATCTGTGAGAACGCAACACACCGTCCAGACCAAGACATGAACCTCGCCCTGTTCGACCTCGACAACACCCTCATCGCGACCGACAGCGACTACGAATGGGGCCAGTTCCTGATCGCGCGCGGGGTCGTCGAGCGCGATCAATACGAAGCGCGCAACGACGCCTTCTTCGCCGCCTACAAGGCCGGCACGCTCGACATTCACGCCTATCTGGCGTTCGCCCTGGAGCCGCTGGCACGCCACCCGCGCGCGCACCTCGACGCCTGGCACGCGGAGTTCATGGACGCCGTGATCCGCCCCGCCATCGCGCCGGCCGCGCGCGCGCTGGTGCGGACCCACCTCGATGCCGGCGATTTGTGCTGCTGCGTGACCGCGACCAATTCGTTCGTCACTGCGCCGATCGCGCGTGAGTTCGGCATTCCGCACTTGATCGCCGCCGATGCTGAAGAGATTGACGGGCGCTTCACTGGCAAGCCGACCGGCATCCCCAGTTTTCAGGAGGGCAAGATCAAGCGCGTCGATCTATGGCTCGCGGGCATGGGCAAGACCCTGCCCGGATTCGCCCGCAGCATTTTTTACAGCGATTCACGCAACGACATTCCGCTGCTCGAACGCGTCACCGAAGCCATCGCCGTTGACCCCGACGACACCCTCAGACAAACCGCCACAGAGCGGGGCTGGCGTATCATGACCCTGCGCAACGTGGATAATCAATAATGGGGTCTGACCCCATTTAATTCCATTTAATTTTGCCCCTCTCAATGCTCAAACGATTCATCGCGCAAGTATTCGGCCGCAAGCCTGCCAAAGCCAGCACTGCCGGCAAAGCCGTCACACTCGACAAGGCCAAGCACGGCATCGCCAAGGAGCGCCTCTCGCGCGGCGCGTTGCAAACCTGCGAGGGCCTGCACAAGGCCGGCTTCAAGGCCTTTGTGGTGGGCGGCGCAGTGCGCGATCTCCTGCTCAAGGGCACGCCGAAAGATTTTGATGTCGCCACCAACGCGACGCCTGAAGAAGTGCGCACGGTGTTTCGCCGCTCGCGCATCATCGGCCGCCGCTTTCGCATCGTGCATGTGCTGTTTGGCGCGGAGACGGTCGAGGTCTCCACGTTTCGCACGGCAGACCTGTCTGATGCCGAAACCGACGAGCACGGCCGTGTGCTGCGCGACAACGTGTTCGGCTCGCAAGCCGACGACGCGACGCGGCGCGACTTCACCATCAACGCGCTGTACTACGACCCGATTGAAGAGACGGTTTACGACTACCACGGCGGCGTCAAGGATCTGCGCGCCAAGGTGCTGCGCATCATCGGCAACCCGGAGACGCGCTATCGCGAAGACCCGGTGCGCATGCTGCGGGTGACGCGTTTCGCTGCACGTCTCGGCTTCACCATCGATGCGAAGACGCGCGCACCGATCAAGGAATTGGCGGTGTTGCTCTCCAACGTGCCGTCGTCGCGGCTGTTTGACGAGATGATGAAGCTGTTGCTCTCGGGCCACGCAGTCGCCTGCATCAAGCAATTGCGCGGCGAGCATCTGCACCATGGCCTGCTGCCCCTGCTCGACGTGATTCTCGACCAGCCGCAGGGCGAAAAATTCGTCATGCTCGCGCTGGCGCGCACCGACGAGCGCATCAACATGGGCAAGGGTGTCTCACCCGGCTTCCTGTTTGCCGCGTTGCTGTGGCACGAAGTGCTGGCCGAGTGGAACAAGTTGAAAGCCAAGGGTGAGCACGCGATGCCCGCGCTGTTCGAAGCAATGACCATCGTGATCGACACGCAGCGCGTGAAGCTGGCGATCCAGCACCGCATCACCGCCGACATGCGCGAGATCTGGTCGCTGCAACCGCGCTTCGAGCGCCGTCACGGCAAGATGCCTTACAAGCTGCTGGAGCATCCGCGCTTTCGCGCTGCTTACGATTTCGTGCTGTTGCGCGCGGCATCGGGCGAGATTGAAAAGGACATTGGCCAGTGGTGGACGACGTTTATTGATGCCGATGCGGACACGCGCAATACAATGACCCTCGCCGCCAAGACTCAAGCGGCGAAAGCACAAACTGCCGGTAGCCCTGCAGGTACAGCGGGTGCTGCGGGTGCTGCGGGTGCTGCACGAGTCGCCATCATGGGCGACCCCAACGACCCGGTCAAACGCAAGCGCCGCCGCCGCGCGCGCCGGCCCGCAGGGGATGGCGGTGGTGGCGCGGGCGGCACCGGCGGCGGACCAGCGGCTGCCGCGGGGCAATAAGCGCCGCGTCGCAATGAGCATTGCGTATGTCGCGCTGGGCGCGAATCTGCCCACGTCATCGGGTGATGCGCGCAGCACCCTGACGCAGGCCTTCGAAGCACTGGCGCACCTGCCCACTACTGCCGTCACGGCACACTCTTCGTTCTACCAAACTGCGCCGCTCGATGCCGGCGGGCCCGACTTCATCAACGCCGCCGCAACGCTTGACACCGCGCTTGATGCACCTTCACTGCTCGCTGCGCTCCTGGCCATCGAGCATCTGCATGGCCGCACCCGACCGGCCACGCCTGCCGGTCAACACGCCGCGCGTACGCTGGATCTAGACTTGCTGATGCATGGCGATGCCGTCATCGACACGCCGTTCCTGACACTGCCGCATCCACGCATGCATCAACGCGCCTTCGTGCTCGCACCACTGGCCGAAATCGCCCCGCAACTCGTCATCCCCGGCCATGGCCGCGTCAGCGACTGCCTTGAAACCGTTGGTGGACAAAGGGTTTCACGCATCACCCCCGGAGAATGAAGCCAGAAGCGCTTGAGAAGTCATCACCCTCACAGTGTTCGTGCCGTTCGCGATTTTCTACATGCACCAGCCGCTTAAATGGAATTGTTGGTGGGCGGCGCTGTGTATGATGAGCGCTGTGTATTGCATATTCAGACAGGCGTAAATGAGCATCCTCCCCGAGCGCTTTCGCCATATCGTCGTTGAGGGTCCGATTGGGGCGGGAAAAACCTCGCTCGCTCGGCGCATCGCCAATGCCAGCGGTGCGTCGTTGATGCTCGAGACGCCGGACGAAAATCCGTTCTTGCCCAAGTTTTATCGCGACATGCCGCGCTATGCGCTGCCGACGCAGTTGTTCTTTTTGTTCCAGCGCATTCATCAGCTCGGCGAATTGAAGCAGACCGACATGTTCAAGGGCGTGACCATCGGTGACTTCCTGATCGAAAAAGACCCGCTGTTCGCGCGCATGATTTTGAGTGACGACGAACTTGCACTGTATGAGCAGATGTACAAGCATCTCAAACCGCAGGCCGTGGTGCCGGATCTGGTGATCTACCTGCAGGCGCATCCCGACACCTTGATCGAACGCGTCAAGCGCCGCGGCGCCGCCTACGAGCAGCCGATCTCGGAAGCCTATCTCACCAAGCTATCAGAGCGCTACACACGTTTTTTTCATCACTACGAAGCGGCGCCACTGTTGATCGTCAACGCCGATCATTTCAATTTCGTCGATTCCGATGAAGACTTCGCGCTTTTGACAAAGCATGTGCGCGAGTTTCGCGGCAAGCGCGAATACCTCAACCGTCTCGAATAACGGAAACAGCCATGGACATCATCCACTCCGTCGCCGAACTGCGCGCCCGCCTCGCGCGCGAACCCAACAACGTCTTCGTGCCCACCATGGGCAACCTGCACGAAGGCCACATCAAGCTGGTCGACAATGGCAAGCCGATGGGTGCCTGCACGGTAGTCAGCATTTTCGTCAACCGCATGCAGTTCGGCCCCAAGGACGACTTCTACAAATACCCGCGCACCTTCCTCGGCGACTGCGACAAGCTCAAGGCAGCCGGCTGCGACGTGGTATTCGCCCCCGAAGAAAAAGAGATCTACCCCGAGCCGCAAAACTACGCCGTCGAGCCGCCAGAGATCCAGCACATCCTCGACGGCGCCGTGCGCCCCGGCCACTTCCGCGGCGTCGCCACGGTGGTGTTGAAACTCTTCAACATGGTGCAACCAAAAGCCGCGATCTTCGGCAAGAAGGATTACCAGCAATGCATCGTGTTGCGCAACATGGTGCGCCAGCTCGCCCTGCCGATCGACATCATCCTCGCCGAAACCGTGCGCGCGCAAGACGGCCTCGCCCTCTCGTCACGCAACGGTTATCTCTCGTCAGCCGAGCGCAAGGAAGCCCCGCAGCTTTATCAAGCCCTCACCCGTGCCCGCGATGAACTCACCGCCGGCAAGCGCGATTACCAGCGCATCGAACTCGAAGCCATGGCTTACCTGGCGGCGCGCGGCTGGAAGCCCGACTACATCGCGATTCGCCGGCAGGATGATTTGCAGGGGCCGGACACACACGACCGGGACCTTGTCATCGTGGCGGCGGCGCGGCTGGGGATGACGCGCCTAATTGACAATCTGGAATTGTCGATCCGCTGAGATGCGCTTCCACCAAGGCTGGTAGCCCGCGCTGGCTTGAGACGATTGACTACCAACGGTTTTCAGGGCACGCTAATGTCAATATCCCGCACACGCATTCATCAATTTTGATGATGCGATAGATCGAGGGGCGGCGTAGAGTAGCGAAATACGTGAGACGCTTTCCTAAATTTTTAGGACGCCGAAACAGGAAGCCCAGCGTGAAAATACAGTCAGATCAAGAGCTTGTGCAAGCGGCGCCCAGAATGGGCGTCGCGTGCGACGGTTTTTCTGGAATCGTTAGTTTCCCCACTTTGCACTGGGCGTCATAGGTACCTCGGGTACATAACCGTAAGGAACAGAAATGGCCACTATCTACAAAGAATTCCTTGTCAGCGCAACGCCTCAGTTCGTCTGGGAGGCAATCAAAGATGTGGGCTCGGTTCATACACGTCTCGCGCAAGGCTTCGTCACGAACACGGTGCTAGTCGGCGATATTCGTACCGTGACTTTCGCCAACGGATTCGTTGCAAAGGAACGGGTAATCACCATTAGTGACCAAGAGCGTAGGCTTGCGTACACCGCGGTCGAAGGCCGTGCATCACATCACAATGCATATCTTCAAGTCTTCCCTGCTCCAAACGGTCAGTCTCGTGTGTTGTGGGTCACTGACCTCCTGCCAGACGAAATGTGTGCGCCAATAGAGCAAATGGTAGAGCTTGGTAGTGCCGCAATGGCAAAGACACTTGAACATTCCTTCGTAGCAACAAAATGACGCCCAACCCGGCACTCCTGCGAACCCGCTTCGCTCGCCGCAGACTTCTACGTTGCACCACATAATCACGCTTTACCGTAATCATGCGTCGCGTTACTATAGTACATGATTAAATCGTTTGCCTGCACAGAAACGGAATCGCTCTCCAAAGGCGAGCGCGTCCAGCGATTTGTAAACATTGCTGCGGTGGCGCAGCGAAAACTCCGGCAGCTTCAAATCGCTGGCCAACTGAGCGATTTGCGGGTACCTCCGGGGAATCGCCTTGAAGCGCTTGCGGGCGACCGAAAAGGGCAACACAGCATCCGCGTCAATGATCAGTGGCGTATTTGTTTTCGCTGGACTGACGCAGGCATCGAAGACGTGGAAATTGTGGATTACCACTGAAGAGAGACGCAAATGCGCAAACTCAAACCTGTCACACCCGGTGAACTACTCCAGGAAGAATTTCTAAAGCCCATGGGCATTAGCCAGTATCGCCTCGCAAAGGAAATCAGTGTTCCTGCCCAGCGTGTGGGCGACATTGTTGCGGGAAAACGCGGCGTAACTGCTGATACTGATTTACGGCTCTGTCGCTTTTTCGGTTTATCCAATGGTTACTGGCTCCGCGCTCAGGCCGCTTATGACACGGAAGTCGCCGAGCGCGCAATCGGCCCGAAGTTGGTAAAAATCCGGCCGTGGTCTTTGCATGTGGCCCAACAAGCCGTCGCAACGGGCGCGCCAAAAAACGCGCGCCGTTGAACGGCGACGTTGGGCCTCAACGACCCTATGCCAGTAGCCTTCACCCTCAATGCCACCGACTACAAGTTGCTAGAACGAGCTGTGGCAGCACGTTTCCATCGCACGCATGGCCGGCTGCACGTCGCCTTCATCGTTCAAGTACTCGCCTGGATGTTCATGACCATGGCCGCGATGAGCTTCTACAAGCTCTGGCTGCAAGACCCACAGCCTGCACAACCCTACGGGGTTCTGGCTGGCTTTGCGTTACTTGCGTTCCTCTTGGTCGCCGTTCGGTCGTTCGCAGCGAACTGGGTGTATCAGCGGTACGTTGCCGCTTCCAACGCCTCGTTCTCCGTATCTCAAACAGTCGAAGTGAGGTCTACTGAGTTGCTGCTGAACTCTTCAGTCGCCAACTCAGTCGTGCCGCGCACTTCAATTCTCGACTACTCAGAGGACGACCAAAACTACTACCTGTTCCTCAGCGGCGTGCAAGCCATAGTCATTCCGAAAGACGCCGCACAAAGTCTTGGCCCAGGCTTCGCACAGTTTCTAGCGGCATTGCGAAGTGAGGCCCACTAGCTGGTGCGGAGACGGGCCGCCAGCATCAGGATGTATCAAGGGTCGGTAATGGCCCGCCGCACAGCATGACGTTAGACCGCTCCTAAAATGCCATACGCGTATCTTGCTTTGTCCAACGTTTTTCCGGGTTCACATTTTTCAACCACACTGGATACATCATGATTCAAATCGTCTCTCTGTTCGTTGCGCTCTTATTCACCGCGACCACTGCCGCAAACGTGAGGGCTCAGGAGTCACTGTCGTCACTCGTCGGCGTCTGGAAGGTCAAATCCGTCGAAACGAAAGAGCTGGCCTCGGGGAAAGCGATTCGACCGTTTGGCAATGCGCCATCCGGGACATTCATTTTTACGACCGGCGGCCAGATGGTTGGAATGCAATACGCGGAAAACCGTAAGGCACCCGCGAGTTCCAATCCAACTGACACCGAGAGAGTTGCATTGCACAGTTCGATGTCTGCCTACAGCGGTCGTTATCGTGTCGAAGGCAAGAAGCTCTTCATCGCCATCGAGGAATCGAGCATCCAGTCATGGAACGGGACCACGCGGATCATCAACATCGAACTCAGCGGCAGCAAGCTGACCGGCACATCCGAATCGTTCAAGAGTCTCATTACGGGCGCAGAAGTCGTTGCGATCATCGCTTGGGAACGCACCGAGTGATCGTCAATATCTACCGACAGCAGTCAAGTACGGGAGGTAATACGTTGAGCGTAACACTTCCCTTTGGGGCGCATACAGGGCGGTCTAACGCGTCGGTCAAAATCGCTCCCTTCGGTCGCTGGACGCCGCAAAGGCGCGGCGCCTTTTACCTCGGACGTAGGGCATCATGAAAGACAGGAGCATCATGAACGATAGAATTCGCTGTGCTGGTCGGTATGTCATCGCGGCAATTGCCCTCACCGGGAGCCTCGCCCGCGCCGCACCAAGCGAAGTGCCTCTGCCAAAATTGCCGCAAGGGCCAATTGAGATGCGAGTGGTATACGTCGTCAATTCCCGCCTGCCGCGAATGACTGAAGCGCAATTAAAGGTTTTGGTTGCTGCGACCAAGAAGGCGGCACGAGAGCACTTTGGCGTAGACCTGCGCTTTGCGCCGACGAAAGAAATACCCATCGAAACACTGTTCGCCCGCATCCCTGCAGAGCGTCGCAGAACCGCGTTAGACCAAATTTACGATTTCAAAACCGGCAAGGGCGACCGTGCGCGTCTGGCGAAGGCTTTTGGTAGCGGCTTCAAGGAATCTGGCGATCCACTGGCGGACCTTGTCGCTTTTGCACGTCCGCACATAGGAGAATTGAAGATAGATAGTTATGAGGCACTAGGTTCGGCGGTGGCCGAGTTTCAGCTAAGCCGGATTGAGCGCTGGAAAACCATTAAAGCGTTGGATGGCGGCCCGGCGATCGATGCGGCGCCCTATAACGAATTCCCCATGTGGATTGCCCTTGGATTTGTGGACCTGCCGTTTGAACTGGTACTAACCAACCAGCCCATCGCCAGTGTGGAATACGTTTTCCCTGCGATCCATTCGGCCATCCGAGGCGGCTATAGCAACGGCCTGACATCGCCCAGCTTAA
>JANNCZ010000395.1:0-4031 GCA_031387185.1 Burkholderiales bacterium | reverse complement strand
GGCGAGGCCGTAGTTCGCGATGATGCCGTAGACGATGACGATGAACGCACCGGCCGGGCCGCCAATCTGCACGCGCGAACCACCGAGCGCCGAGATGATGAAGCCCGCGATGATGGCGGTGAAGATGCCGGCTTCCGGTTTGACCCCGGAGGCAATCGCAAATGCCATCGCCAGCGGCAGGGCGACCACGCCGACGGTGATACCGGCGATCAGGTCAGCCGAAAATTGCTCGCCCGAATAGCCCTTGAGGCTTTTGAGCAAATACGGCTTGAACGGGTGAAGCGGAAAGGCCATGCAGGAACTCCGGTACGAATTGAACAGCGGCCAGATGGCCGGTGGGTTCAACTACGCGACGGAGGCCCGCAGTGATGAATGCGCGCTATGAACTGACGTCTGCGCGAAATCCGGCAGGGATGCAGGTGATGCCGATCGGCGCTGAAATTCATGTCCCTACTTTACGCGCATCCCGGGCTGTGCGCCTTCGTCCGGCTCCAGCAGATACAGGCCGGGCGTCTTGCCGTCAGCATCACCCGCAGCGAGCACCATGCCCTCGGACAAGCCAAACTTCATCTTGCGTGGCGCGAGGTTGGCGACCATCACCGTCATCTTGCCGATCAGCCTCGCCGGGTCATAGGCGGACTTGATGCCGGCGAAGACGTTGCGCAGCTTCGCTTGACCGTCGACGGTTTCGCCAATGTCGAGCGTGAGTTGCACCAGCTTGTCCGCACCTTCAACATGTTTGGCATCAATGATTTTGGCGATGCGCAGATCGATTTTGGTGAAGTCGTCGATGCTGATGTGGGCATTTTGTGCCAGGGCAATGACCGCAGAGGCGCTATGGGAGCCAGTTTTGGCAGCCTGCTGGCTGGGAGCCTTGGTGGGAGCGGGTTCTGGCGTGGTGGGCATGTCGAAAAGGGTGTCTAGTTGTTTTGGGTCAACGCGGGTCATAAGGTGGGCGTACTTGCCAATTTGATGACCAGGTGGGATTTGCAATTGATGACCTGTCGGAATTGCCTGATGTACCTTCCATCCAAAATGCTCATCGCCCAAGTTAAGAAACTTTTGCACTTCTTTTGATACCTTTGGCAAAACTGGAGTGAGCATCACGGTTAGGTACCAAAAAAAGTTAATCCCTGTCGAACACACTTCGTGCAATTTTTCACGGTCAATTTCGACCTTCGCAAGATCCCAAGGTTTAGCCGTATCTATGTATTGATTGACGCGATCAAGCAGCGAACCAATCTCCCGAAGCGCTTTTCCGAATTCACGATCTTCATAGAGACGGCCAATCAATGACCAACATTCAGGGCTTTGAAAATGCCGTCTCAACTCGTCAGCTTGAAAGTCGAACGAAGTCAGCTTCCCGTCAAACCTCTTTTCAATAAATCCCGCGCAACGGCTTGCGATATTGATGTACTTCCCAATCAAATCGCTGTTCACCCGCGCAACAAAATCATCTGGATTGAAATCCACATCTTCAACGTTCGCGTTGAGCTTGGCCGCGATGTAATAGCGCAGCCATTCCGGATTCATCTTTGCTTCGTTGAGGTAGCGCAACGGGTCAAGCCCGGTGCCGCGCGACTTGGACATCTTCTCGCCTGACACGGTGATGAAGCCGTGCACGTAGACTTGGTCCGGCACCTTGTAGCCCGCAAACTTGAGCATCGCTGGCCAGAACAGGGTGTGGAAGTAGATGATGTCTTTGCCAATGAAATGAATCTGCTCGGTCGCCGGGTCTTTGAGAAATGCGTCGAAGTCGATGCCTTTTTTCGCGCAGTAGTTTTTGAAGCTGGCGAGGTAGCCGATCGGCGCGTCTAGCCAGACGTAAAAATACTTGTCGTCTGTGCCTGGAATCTGGATGCCGAAGTAGGGCGCATCGCGCGAGATGTCCCAGTCGCCTAGCGCTGACTTTTTATCGTCGGGGCCGTCGCCTTCGAGCCATTCGCGTGCCTTGTTGGCAACTTGGGCCTGCAGTCTGCCGTCGAGCGCCCAGCCGCGCAAAAACTCGACGCACTTGGGGTCTGACAGCTTGAAGAAATAATGCTCCGACGATTTCATCACCGGCGCTGCGCCGGTGAGTGTCGAGTAAGGGTTCTTCAAGTCGGTCGGTGCGTAGACCGCACCACAGGACTCGCAGTTGTCGCCGTACTGATCCTTGGTGCCGCACTTGGGGCATTCGCCCTTTATGTAGCGGTCGGCCAAAAACATCTTTTTGACCGGGTCGTAAAACTGCTCGATGCTTTTGCGCTCAATCAGGCCGGTTGCGTCGAGCTTTTTGTAGATGTCCTGCGCGAGCGCGGTGTTTTCCGGCGAATGGGTCGAGTGCCAGTTGTCGAAGCCGATGTGAAAGCCATCGAGATATTGCTTGCGCTCGGCACCGATGCGGCCCACCAGTTGTTCGGGCGTGATCCCCTCGGCCTCGGCCTTGAGCATGATTGGCGCGCCATGGGCGTCGTCGGCACAAACAAAATGCACTTCATGACCTTGCATGCGCTGGAAGCGCACCCAGATGTCGGCCTGGATGTACTCCATGATGTGGCCGATGTGGAACGAGCCATTCGCGTAGGGCAAGGCGGTGGTGACGAACAGGCGGCGCACGGCTGGCGTGGCGGGCGCTGCAGCGGCGCTGGCGGGGGTGATGCCGGACATGAAGCGGAGCTTTGTTGAGAGCGGGAAGGGGCTGATTTTATCAGCGCACAGAGGGAGCATCGGGTCACTTGCGATAAACTACGCGATTGCCTCGCCTCTGAAAATAGTGCCTCTCATGAGCATCACCGTAGAACAACTCCAGACCGCGCTCAAGGCGGTCGTTGATCCCAACACTGGCAAGGATTTCATCGCATCCAAGTCGGCGCGCAACCTCAAGGCCGATGGCGGCGATATCAGTGTCGATATCGAACTGGGCTATCCGGCCAAGTCGCAAATCGATGGCCTGCGGCGCGAGACCATCAAGGCGCTCAAGACGATTCCCGGCGCTGGCAATGTGTCGGTCAACATGACGATGAAAGTGGTATCGCACGCGGTGCAGCGCGGGGTGAAGCCGCTGCCGAATGTGAAGAACATCATCGCCGTGGCCTCGGGCAAAGGGGGGGTCGGCAAATCAACCACTGCCGTCAATCTCGCGTTGGCACTTGCGGCTGAGGGTGCGACGGTCGGCATACTCGACGCAGATATCTATGGCCCTTCACAGCCGCAAATGCTCGGCATCACCGGGCGGCCCGAATCGCCCGACGGCAAGACGCTGGAGCCGATGATGGGGCACGGCATTCAGGCAAGCTCGATCGGCTTCATGATCGATGTCGAAACGCCGATGGTGTGGCGCGGGCCGATGGTGACCTCGGCTCTGGAGCAACTGCTCAAGGAAACCAACTGGCGCAATCTCGATTACCTGATCGTGGATATGCCGCCCGGCACTGGCGATATCCAGCTCACCTTGTCGCAAAAAGTGCCGGTCACCGGCGCGGTCATCGTGACCACGCCGCAAGACATCGCGTTGCTCGATGCGCGCAAAGGGCTCAAGATGTTCGAGAAGGTGGGCATTCCGATCCTCGGCATCGTCGAGAACATGTCTACGCATATCTGTTCCAACTGCGGTCACCACGAGCCGATTTTTGGCACCGGCGGCGGCGCGCGCATGGCAAGCGATTACAACGTGACCCTGTTGGGGCAGTTGCCATTGCGCCTCGACATACGCGAGCAGGCCGATTCGGGCAAACCAACGGTAGTGGCAGATCCCGATGGCCCAGTGTCGGAAATCTACAAAGCCATCGCACGCAAGGTGGCGGTGAAGATTGCCGAGAGCGCCAAGGACATGACCGGCAAGTTTCCGTCGATTGTCGTGTCGAAAAACACATGAGCATCAAAAGCGACAAATGGATCCGCCGCATGGCGGCCAGCCACAACATCATCGAACCGTTCGCGCCGGATCAGGTGCGCGAAATCGATGGCAAACGCATCGTCTCCTACGGCACCTCAAGCTACGGCTACGACATCCGCTGCTCGGACGAATTCAAGATTTTCACCAACATCAA
>JANNCZ010000338.1:0-1768 GCA_031387185.1 Burkholderiales bacterium | reverse complement strand
AAGGCCAGGACGGGTCAACTCTCCCAGGCTCCTTCCCGCGCATCCTTGGTGCGGGCCGGTACTGGGGGTAAATGATGCCTCGAGAGCCTTGTATACCAATGCGCTTGGGCCATCTAACCGCATAAAAATGGCGCGCACGATTTAGCCGCAGCGCCACGCAGATAGCGGCTATGCACGAATGCCGACTGCACGCCGGCCAGGCGCAGCAGGCTGTGTCCGGCGCCACGGCCAAGCTCCCCGCCATGACCAGGCTCCGCGCCACGGCCAATCTCCCAAATGGCTGCGCCGCTCATGCCTTCGAGTGCGGGAGTTTGGATGGTCTGCCCGTCGCTGCGTTCGGCAATGTGTCCATACACGCAGCGCGGTTCGCCGCCGCCGGGACTACATGACGAGGTGGTAATCGTGAGCCGCTTTGCGGCGAGATAGCCGCGCTCGAAGCGCGACCACGCAGCCGGGTAGCCAGCCAGGCAATAGGTCGAAGCCGGGGGCGTGGTGCGATTCGCTGCACGCGACGCTGCCATGCGGCCCTTGCGCTGCGCGGCGTCTGCCCGCATCAGGGCAAGCCCGGCGGGTATCGGCATGCGCCCACGCAGCACGCGCGGCTGGGTGCGGGCGCGGGCGAGTTCGATCAACGCAATGTCGCAGCCCGGTACCAGGCGAACCTGAGCGCCTTCAAGCGAGAGCAGTTGTCCAGACAGGCGGCAGGGCACCAGCCAGTTACCGCTGGAACTGGTGCGCTCGAACAGATGCGCGGCGGTCAGCAAAAGGATTCGCTTGCCATCGCGCAGCAAGGTGCCAGTGCCGAGAATGCCGGCGCGTGCGTGGTCGTGAATGACAATCGGCACTGTACAGGCATCGAGCAGCGCAGTGACGGCAGGTACAGCGGCAGCTGCGCCATCAAAGCGGATTTGCGTCGCGCCGATTTCATCCCAGAGGAACATCGCCACTCCTTTGACTGCCGCGACTGTGCAGGCGGGCGCTGAGATGCGTCACAGCCTGCACGTCAGAACCTTCACGGCAGAAACTTCACGGCAGATCCGTCACGTCAGATGCCAGACATTCTACGTGCATGCTGCCAGCAAGAAGCGCGGCGCGCAGATCAGTCTCCGGACAAAGCAGGGAACATCGGTGACAATTGCAACCTTGCCGCAGCACACGGCGCCGCCGCCAATCCCCCAAGGCAGAATTGCCGCCTTTTCCGCCTTTTCAAGTGAGCCAGCCATGAGCATGAAAAAATCCGACCTCGACAAAAACAAGGGCATCAAGATTGCCGGCGCGATGAAGGGGGCGCCGATACCTCACCGCTTCGCGCAAGGATCGGCCGAAGTGCTCGACAAGCGCGAACGCCGCGCGCGCGATGCGGCGGCGGGCCTGGTGCCGTTTGCCTGCAAGCTGCCGTCCGAACTGCAAAAGCGCCTGCTCGAACGCGCTGCCACGCATGAAGGCGGCATTAATGCGCTGGTGGCGCAGTTGCTGGAAAAGGGCCTGGCCTGAACGTCAATGCGGTACACATCCGGCGTCATCGCGGCATCACTGCGGCTTGGCACGCAGCGCGCCATTTAGCGGCGGCACTGCGGCACGGCACCCACGCCAGCGTGCTCAAGGCTCGCGATGCCGCTCAAGGCTCGCGATGCCGCTCAAGGCTCGCCGGTGTAGCCAATCGCTTTGACGAACTTGCCCCACTTGTCGAAGTCGCTTTTGATCAGGCGCGCAAAATCCGCCGTGGCCATGCCGCCCGGCTCGAAGCCGAAATTGCCGTACAAGGTTT
>JANNCZ010000276.1:0-3011 GCA_031387185.1 Burkholderiales bacterium | reverse complement strand
CTGCGCCAGCACGGTGGCGGTGGTCGTTCCGTCACCGGCGATGTCGCTGGTCTTGGAAGCGACTTCCTTGACCATCTGCGCGCCCATGTTCTGAAGCTTGTCCTTCAGCTCGACTTCCTTGGCGACCGAGACGCCGTCCTTGGTGACGGTCGGTGCGCCGAAGGAACGCTCGAGCACAACGTTGCGGCCTTTCGGGCCCAGGGTGATTTTGACTGCGTCGGCCAGGATGTTCAGGCCGTTGAGCATTTTGTAGCGAGCGGACTCGCCGAAGAGTACTTGTTTGGCTGCCATTTCGTAAATCTCCTAATGATCGAATTCGGTTTGCGGGAAACAGCGGCTTACTTGCCGGTGACCACGCCCATGATGTCTTCCTCGCGCATCACGAGGAGCTCGTCGCCGTCCATCTTGACGGTCGAACCGGCATATTTGCCGAACAGCACGCGGTCGCCGACCTTGACGTCAGGGGCGATCAGCTTGCCGTCGTCGCCACGCTTGCCGGGGCCAACTGCAATGACTTCGCCCTGATCGGGCTTCTCAGCGGCGTTATCGGGAATCACGATGCCGGAGGCGGTTTTTTTCTCTTCTTCCACGCGCTTGACAATCACGCGATCGTGCAGGGGACGAATTTTCATGCTTGAATCTCCTTTTATAACAATGACTTAATTACAATTGACCGGGGTGGTCAGGCTCTTTACGGAGTTTGCCGTGATGCCGATTCGGCCGAGGGCCGGGGCGGACAACCAGCGCAGGCGGGTTGTTAGCACTCAACATCAACGAGTGCTAATTATAGTGCCGGCATTCTAAATTGCAAGGGGCCACAGCGAATTGCTGGCGTCCAGATCGGCCGCAAAAGTTTTTGGTGCCGAATAGGCGACAATCGAACTTGTCTTTGTTAAACTTCGAAGATGGAATTTCGATGGAGCGCCGAAAAGGACTTCTGGCTCCGCGCTGAGCGGGGGATTTCGTTTGACGAAGTCGTTATCCAACTCCAGGCGGGCCGCATCCTCGCAACCCGCAAGCACCACAACTCCGACCGCTTCGCACATCAGGAAATCTACTTTGTCGAAATCAGAGGTTACGTATACATGGTGCCGTTCGTACGCGACAAAGACTGGATTTTCCTCAAAACCGTGATCCCCACACGCAAAGGCATGCGCAAATTCCTGTCAGAGATGAACCCAGGTTCACCCGGAGCCGAATCATGAAAACCAAACCAGCCAAGCTGCAATTGGATGCGGAAGAAAAGGCGCTGATCGCCGCCTACGAAAGCGGCGACTTCACCATCGGCCCCGCGACGCCGGCGGAAAAAGCCGAAGCACACCGCGCAGCAACCGCGACCCTCAAGCGCGACAAGCGCATGAACGTGCGCATGTCGTCAATGGACATGATCGAGCTGCAAACCAAGGCGGCCAAGCTGGGGATGCCGTATCAAACGCTGGTGGCGAGTGTGCTGCATCAATACCTGACCGGTCGCCTGGTGGGAGTCGATAGTTAGCGCGTCCCAGACATAACCGGCGGCATCAATAGCTGACAGCGGGCAACTTCCACAAAAGCGTTCGCTGCGACGACGGTAAATTGACGAGGGGAATCGCCTTGTCAACATGATGCGCGGTGTGCTCAAAAATATTGGCGAACGACAACTCAATGCTGCGGGGGCCTCACGCTGATGCGGGGGCCTCACGCCGGCTGAAGTGCGCGCAACCGAGACCATTGTTCAGGGGGGACGGTGGACGAGGTGGCGGGCGTTCTCGGGGTGTCGGAGAACACCGTGCGCACGCAACTCAAGCAGATTTATGCCAAGACCGGCGTCGATTCGCGGGCGCGGCTGGTGAAGCTGGTTTATTCGCTGTCTTCACCATAGACATTTTCATCATGGGCATGCCGCCAAAAGCGTTGGTGGAAGCGGTTATGCGGCACTAGATGGCCGAAGATCATTGGTGGGAGCGCTTCTTGAACATTCCGCCATTTTATGAAGCCGCACCGGAAGCCGATTTCGGTGCGCATCGCACCGCTCAGCGCACCCCGGCCAGCAGGCTCACCCAGGGGATGCGCAGCCCGTCATGCAAACGCTCTCAACAACTACCCGCTCCCGCGCTAACGCAAACGTTTGGCGCCCGCCGCAGGCTTGGCCCTCAAGGTTTTCTTGAACGCTTTCAGCTCCGCCAGATCGAACATCTGGTTCTT
Organism: Burkholderiales bacterium; assembly: GCA_031387185.1. Classification (GTDB taxonomy): domain Bacteria; phylum Pseudomonadota; class Gammaproteobacteria; order Burkholderiales; family JAEUOS01; genus CANJDH01. Next base: position 827 of record JANNCZ010000276.1, on the reverse strand, counting down.
GCCAATCGACTTGGCCGGCACAATGGCTTGATCTGCCACATAGCGCCGCACCTGCGGCTCCGAGCGCTCCAGATATTCGCAGGCCTCGGCAAATGTGAACAACGCCCCTTCCAACTCGCCAAATACCTGGATATGCGAATACGTCCTGGGGGTTGAACGGTCAGCATCGGTAAATGCGCGCCGCGCCACCAGCTTCATCAAGCTGGCGAGAAAGCTCTCCTTCTCCCTGGCTTCCAGATGCTCAAACTGATTGATCAACTTTTCGACGGTCACTGCCATGGCTCATCCTTTCATCGACTTCAGATACCGTTTGAGTTCTTCATAGAAATTTTCGTGCGCGCCCACCTTGTAGAAATCGACCACGAGTAGCTCAATCTCCAGGTTCGCTGCCTCAGCGCCTGCTGCGAAGACGGGCATCCGATATGCCATCAAATACTCAAGCTGCTGAAACTTGAACTTGAATACCTGAACGCCTTGCAAATCGCCCTTCTTGAATTCACCAACTGAAGGAGCGGCCAGCACCTCTTCCACAGCATCTTCAAGCGCCGCCTTGAGTGGTTTGTGCTGCTTCTTTACAAACTGCTGGAACGGGCTGTGATAAACCGGGCTGAATTTCATGATTTGTTATTTTATCAAAAAATGATACTACAACATATCAATCAAAAACAAAAAGTTTCTTGCTCGTCAAGGCCAGGACGGGTCAACTCTCCCAGGCTCCTTCCCGCGCATCCTTGGTGCGGGCCGGTACTGGGGGTAAATGATGCCTCGAGAGCCTTGTATACCAATGCGCTTGGGCCATCTAACCGCATAAAAATGGCGCGCACGAT
>JANNCZ010000257.1:0-3137 GCA_031387185.1 Burkholderiales bacterium | reverse complement strand
AGCTCGTCTCCATCGTCGACATCCTCAACGATGGCCTGTCATCGGTCTACACCTTTTACGAGCCGGACGACGCACGCGCCAGCTACGGCACCTTCAGCATCCTCTGGCAAATCGAGCAATGCCGCCGCCTCAACCTGCCGTATCTGTATCTGGGCTACTGGATCCGCGGCAGCCGCAAGATGGCCTACAAGGCGAAGTTCGAGCCGATTGAAGGCATGGTGGATGGGGTGTGGCAGCCGCTGGAATAAGTGGATCGCAGGCCTGATGAGTTGCCGTTGACTTCCCGCAGCTTGGCAAGCGCAAGCATCCGTCAGCACAATTTAGCTGCACATTGCATTTGCGCTTGCAGTCAGACCAATAACGGTCTATATTTGGTTCTCACCCAAGCATCGGGATCATCATGCGCTACTCCACCCAAGTCAAATCAGTGAGCTACCTCAAAGCCAACGCCGCCGAAGTGCTCGCGCACCTTCACGAAGTGCGCGAACCGATGGTCATTACCCAAAACGGTGAAGCCAAAGCCGTGATTCAGGATGTGGTCTCATATGAAGAGACGCAGGAAACACTGGCGCTGCTCAAAATTCTCGCCCTCAGTCAGCGCGAAGTCGAAGCAGGGAAAATGCGCCCGCTCGCCGATGTGGTCAAGCGCCTGCGCGCCTAACGCCTCACGACCGCCAAGCGCAACTGATGCGTTACGCAGTACTGCTCACTGCGGGCGCAGAGAACGACCTGTCGGAAATCTACGACTACATTGCCGAAGCTGATTCCGTTGCCAGCGCCAACTATGTGTTGGAGCGTCTGGTGGAAGCAGGAGAGAGCCTAGCCACATTTCCGGAACGCGGTTCCATCCCGCGTGAATTTCTGACCCTCGGTGTGCGTGAATACCGGCAAGTGTTTTTCAAGCCTTACCGGCTGATCTATCGAATCGAGGACAAGCAGGTACAGGTGCGCATCATCGCAGACGGGCGGCGTGACATGAAGAGCTTGCTTGCGCGCCGCTTGTTAGGAGGTTAGGAGAGTAAAGCGGGAAACCGTTGGTAAGAGCGCTTCTTCGGTCTGCGTAGGGCAGCACACCTGTGCTTCACCCGCAGGCAACAATTCGAAGCCGCCCGCTACCTCTTTGTCTCTGATCTCCCGGCACGATCAACCGCAAGCCCTCACCGCTTGCGAAGCACGATTACATGCTGCCACGGCAGACCGCCGTGCGTACGCTCCCACGTCAGCGGATGCCGCGCCGCTTCCGCCTTCACCTGCGCTTCGCTCATCTTGTGCAGCGCCTTGATCGGTACGTTCGCATCCTCGGCGCGGTATTCGACAAACACTACGCGGCCGCCCGGCTTCAACGCCTGCACGATACTCGCCAGCACCTCGTGCGGAAATTCAAGCTCGTGATACACATCGACCATCAACGCGAGGTCAATCGACGCCGCCGCCAGCTTCACGGCAGTGGCGGAGCCTTGCACCGGTTTGATCTGCCCCAGCCCCGGCTGCCGCGCCAGCGCTTCGAGCATGCGCACCATCTCGGGCTGCACATCAACCGCAACCACCACGCCACCCGGCCCCACCCGCGCCGCCATGCGCCGCGCAAAGTAGCCCGACCCCGCCCCGACATCCGCCACTGCCATGCCAGGTTTGATCTCCAGCATCGGCAACAGCAGATCGGTGCGCTCCTCGCGCTCACGCTCCTCCCGCTCCAGCCAGGCCGCACCCTGCCAGCCCATCACCTGCGAAATCTCGCGGCCCATGTACACCTTGCCGATGCCGTCGGCACTGGCGCGGCGTTGCTGGTAGAGCGGCTCTTGCGCGCCGGCCGGCGACGCAGCCAGCAGCGTGGCAAGTGAAATTGCAAACGCGTAGGAGCAGGCAAGAACAGTTTTTCGCAAGATCACTGTCTCAAAACCCTTGGTGTGAGCGGGCTACAGGCCAATAAGTCCTGAAACCGTTGGTGGGAGCGTTTCTCCAATGGGCCGCAAGCCGCGCACCCCTCACACTCAGGCCGCCAGACGCGCCAGACTCCGCTCCAGCAAACCGGAATCCGCCTCGCTCAACACCATGAATGAAGACGCGGGATACAAGTAATCCTCGCCCGACTCATCGACAACCCGCACCATATTGCGTTCTTCGCCCAGAAACTCGTAAGTAAGGCCCGGCAACACATCACCGCCGTCAAAGTCGGGGCCAAAATCATTGGACAGACAAAGCGCAAATTTTTTCATAGCCACCGTTTCAATTTCATTTTGACTTTGCCAACACCGTGGCACTCTCACCAATGAACTTCTGCCTGCCCTACGGCACGATCAATCTCCATCAATGCAAGGCCAGTGGAAACCGTTGGTGGGAGCGCATCGCAGGGCAGCGACCAAGACGCTACTTCGCCCGCCGGTAAAAATTCGAAGCCGACCCGCGCCCGCCGGCGACGTTGGGATTGGTGTTCTGGAATTCATCGGCGGTCAGCTTGTCGATGCTGCGCGTCTGCGCTTCGCCTTCCCAGTTGGGAAACGAACTCGACACAATCCCGAAGGTCACAGTCTTCTTGTCTTCATCGACGCTGTAGGTGCCGAACACCGACAGGCTGCGCCGCATGATGGCCGCGTACTCCTCCGGCGTGCCGGTGAGGCGATTGTTGGAAGCGATCCTCGGCACATCGCTCGCCACATGGATTTGCGTGAAATGACCATCGGGGGCGAAGACGAGAATGCCCTTCGGCTTTTCGCCGAAGGGGAAGGACTTGGTGCCGTCCGGCGCCTTGACTTCGGCGACGATGAAATCCCAGGTGCCGATGATTTGGTCTTTGAGGGGTTTGGGTTGCTGCGCTGCGCTCCCTCCGCAAATGAGGACAAATGCGCAAGCAACGCTCACAATCTTGGTCGAGACAGACATATTTATTCCCTTGTGAGTAACAAACGATGAATGCAATTTTTTCGCATTCAATCCACTTCTTTTGCGAAGTGACCTTTGGTCTTCATTGCAGTCGCACCCGATCTACTGCTCCAACCGAATCCCCTTCTCCTTCACCAGCCGCGCCCACTTGTTCTGCTCGCGCGCGGAGAACGCGCTCACTTCCTCCGCACTGGTCGGCCTCAAATCCAGCGCGAGGCCGTCGAACCTGCTCCTCAAGCAGGACGACATGAAGAGCA
>JANNCZ010000200.1:0-9219 GCA_031387185.1 Burkholderiales bacterium | reverse complement strand
TCGCGCGAGACCCTCGGCTTCGAGTTCGCGGCGGAAGAAAAAGACAAGCTCAAAGGCGCAGTGCAACCGCTGGTGCGTATCATGGGCAATGGTCGCCGCTCGCTTTACCTCGCTTCGCACGCCTCAAGCGTCATCGGCTGGCAGGTGCCCGAGGGCCGCCTGCTGTTGCGCGACCTGATGGAGCATGCAACGCAGCGCGAGTTTGTCTACCGTCACGTCTGGCGCGATGGCGACTTCGTGATCTGGGACAACCGCACCACCATGCATCGTGGCCGGCCATTCGATGACAAGCAGCACCGGCGTGAATTGCGCCGCACCACTACACTTGATATTCCGCTGCCGCAAACACGTGAGATAGCTGCGGTGCGCGCCGCAGCCTGAACGCACATTGACCAGTCCATCACCGGAGACCCCAGCATGACCACTCGCAGAGATTTCATTCGCGGCGCTGCCGCGTCAAGCATCGCGTTTTGCACCTGCGGCCTGCAGGATGCCGCGCACGCACAAGCCTCACACAAGCACCCCAAGATGGGCACCGCGCGCGCACCGGTGATGCATCAGGGCAAGCGCGTCAAGACGGTCGACACCCACGCGCATTGCTATTTCCACGACGCCGTCGCGTTGATGGGGGCCGACGCCAAGGGCGTGATGCCGCCGGTCAAGGGCGTGCCGGAGCATTTCATTCCGGTAACCGACAAGGCCGCCATTGACGGGCGTCTCGCGGCGATGGACGCGATGGGCATCGACCTGCAGATTCTTTCGGTCAACCCGTTCTGGTATGGCCGCGAGCGCGACAACGCAGCAGCGATTGTGAAGCTCAACAACGAGCGCCTGGCCGAAGTGACGGCGGCTTATCCAAAGCGCCTCAATGCCTTCGCGGCGCTATCGCTGCAGTTTCCCGACCTGGCTGTGCAGCAGCTTGACGACGCAATGCGCAAGCAGGGCCTGCGCGGCGCGGCGATTGGCGGCAGCGTCGGCGGAGTGGATTTCGCCGACGCGAAGTTTCATCCGGTGTGGGCCAAGGCGGAAGAACTCGGCGCGGTGTTGTTCGTTCACCCGCAAAGCACGCCGCAGCTGGCCGCGCGCTTTCGCGGCAATGGCTGGCTCTCCAACGTGATCGGCAATCCGCTCGACACCACCATCGCCTTGCAGAAGCTGATCTTTGAAGGCACGCTCGACAAATTCCCTGGCCTCAAGGTGCTGGCCGCGCATGGCGGCGGCTATCTCGGCGCGTACGCGCCGCGCTCCGATCACGGCTGCTTTGTGTCACCGCAAAATTGCAACCCGGCGATTGTGTTGAAGAAAAAGCCGACCGAGTATCTCAACCAGATTTTTTTCGACGCCCTCGTGTTCACCCCCGAAGCGCTGCGCCATCTGGTCGCGCAAGTGGGTGCGGGGCAAGTGGTGATCGGCACCGATCATCCGATCCCGTGGGAAGAAAATCCGGTCGACCACGTGATGGCAACGGTGACGCTGACCATGGAGCAGCGCGCCGGCATTCTTGGCGGCAACGCGGCGCGTCTGTTCAATATCAAGGAAATCTAAGAGCTCGCGGAGCCCCTGCGCGCGCGGCAATCCGGACACCGCTGCTCAGAAAAAACGCGTATTGGGCGTGAGTCCGAGATAGTGCTGGCCCGCCGTCTGCAAGTGCATCGAGTGCGACTGCAACTGCTGGGTCACTGCGCGGATGTCACGCAGGCGCTGCTCGAACGGATTAGCTTCGAAGATCGCCGTCGCACCGCAATCGTCATAGGCATCGTCGGCCACCTTGCGTGCTTCACCGACCGCGTAGGTGGACGCGAGCCGCAGCGCCACACGCGTGTCGAACGAGTGCACGCCAGTGCGTGACACTTCCTCCCACGAGGTGCGCAGAATCTGCAGCAGCCATGCGCGCATCGACGCCAGACGCGCTTCGGAAGTCGCGACGCGTGCCTGGATCACGCTGTTGTCGCGCAGCAGCGCACCGGCGCTGGCCGGGGTTTTCTTGCTCGCCAGCATGATGAAGTCATTGAGCATCGCGCGCGCAATGCCAAGCGCGACCGCAGAGAATCCGGCTTGATACGCGACCGAAGGCGAGACGCGGTACAGCGGCCCGTTTTCACGGCGTTCGGTCTCTTCTTCTGGCACCGCACCCGGCGGCAATTGCTGATCGCGTCCCATGCCGCGCGGCACGATGCAATAAGCGGCGGGAACGAAAATGTCCTTGACGGTATAGGTGTCGCTGCCGGTGCCGCGCAGGCCGATCACGTTCCAGCCTGCATCGGTGATGGTGACGTTGCTGCGGGGAATCAACGCCGTGCGCTCGATGGGCGAGCCGTCCGGCTTTTTGAGCGGCACACCCTGCGCGTCGCACACATTGCAGTGCGCGCCGACCCAGCTCGCGTGACGGCTGCCACTGCCAAAACCCCAGGTGCCCGTCACGCGCCAGCCACCGTCAACGGGGCGCGCATGACAGGGCGCAGCGGGGTAGCCCCACGCCGTTACCGCACGCGCATCACCAAACACTGCACGCGCAGCGTCCGGCGCCATGTAGGCGGCGGAGAACGCACACCCATTGCTCTGCGCCACGCTCCACGCTGCGCTCGCGTCACCTTCGGCGATAGCGAGGATCACTTCGAAAAAGGTGGGCAGATCAAGTTCCGCACCACCCGCATCACCACCAATCGATTGCGGCAAAAACATGCGGAACATTTTGGCCTCGTGCAGCGCGTCGAGTACCTCGGGCGGCAACGCCTTGTTGGCGTCGATGCGCGGGCCGGCGGCGGCGAGCAGGGGCGTGAGCGCGCGCGCCCTCGCGATCCAGTCAGGGCTGTTGGACGTGATGTGTGCGGCGGCGGGGAGGTCTTTGGGATTCACGGGGACGGCATTGACGCGGTAGCGCGCCACGCGAAGGAGAAATGATCAGACATTCTACAAGGCAAGTCGAAACATGATCCGCGCCGCCGAGAGCCCGCGCGCAGAACCCGGCGTCGTACGGGAATTCGCGGCTATGATTCTGCGCGGCGCTTTCAAGCCGGTGTCAAAGAGACGCCTTCCAGTCTATTTCGAGGACCCGTTCATGAGCAGTGCATCACCGTCCGTCACTTCCCCCCCCGCAACGCATCTATCCGAAACCCTTCCACCCATTCGCCGCCTCGTCACCGAAGATGACGCCAACGGCCGCTCACGCATTATTGAAGACGCACCCGCCAGCGCGATCCGCACCGTCGAAGGCCGGCCCAACTACCGTGCCGTCAACATCTGGCGCACCGAGGCCGCACCCGCCCTCATCAATGCGCCGGACTCGATCCACGATCACAAGGGCATTCTGCCGCCGGGCAATGCTGGCTCGATCCTGCGCATCATCGACTACCCGCCGGAGAGCAAAGATATCGCCGAGCGCAACCGCCAGATCGCCGCAACCTTCTCGGGCATCTTTGCCGACGCCGGCCATGACAAGCGCGACGGCGCGCACCCCGGCATGCACCGTACCGACACGGTCGACTACGCGATCCTTCTCGAAGGCGAAATCTGGGCGGTGATGGACGACAACGAAACCCTGATGCGCGCCGGCGATGTGCTGATCCAGCGCGGCACCAATCACGCGTGGGCCAATCGGTCGGACAAAACGGCGCGCATTTGCTTTGTGTTGATGGATGGCAAGCGCTGACTGGAGCGATCAGTTGCGACGCGCCAGCGCGAGCAGCGCCTCCTGCACCGCCAAGTCAATCTCGATTCCTTCGACCTTGCGCCGCGCACGCTCGCGAAACGCGCGCTCGGACGGCACGCGAATCTCTGCCACACCGGGCTGACACGGCACTGCGCGCACCCGCGCGATGAGCGCGGAAAGCTCGCGCTTGAATTCGGCCAGCGGCAACAAAAGATCCGGACGCATCACCACCAGCAGATAGCCGTAGTCGCGTGCTGGGCTGAGGCCCGAACCAGCGAGCACGGCGAGGGCCTGCATGGCGAGCGCGAGGGCGAAACCTTTGTGTGCCGCCGACGGCCCGCCGAACGGCAGTAGCGCGCCGCGCTGGGCCGCCTCTGGATCGGTGGTTGGTGCGCCTGTGCCATCGAGCGCCACGCCTTCGGGCAAGGGCAGGCCGAGCAACGCGTAAAAGCCGAGTTCGGTACCCGGAAATGCCGAGGTGCCGACATCGATCACCAGCGGTTCGCTCTCGGTGGGAAAGCCGAATGCAATCGGATTGGTGCCGAATGCCGGCCGCGTACCGCCCGGCGGTGCCACCAGGCTCGCCGCGCCGACGGTGTGCAGTGCGATCAAATCGGCGCGTGCGATGCGCTCGGCGTAGTAGGCGCTGCGCCCGCTCATCCAGCTGTTGTTGACGCCGACCAGTGCGAAGCCGTGCTCACGCGCCTTGGCGATGGCGGCATCGGTCGCGTGATGCATGGTCAGCATGCCCTGGCAGTTGCCGCCGTCGAACAGGGTGGAGACCGGAGTCTCGTGCAACACGCGCATCGGCGTGACTGGCTGCTTCTGTCGCGGACTGTTGACGACTTGCAGGATTTTCGGCAGGCCCGAGTATTCGTAGCCGCACAGCGCCGCATCGAGCAGGTGATCGGCGAGGATCAGCGCGTCGTCTGCGTTGTAGCCGGCACCGCGCAAGGCGGCGACAGACAGGCTGCGCGCCTCCTCGACGGACAGCTTCAGGCGTTGTGGTGAGCGCAGGTCAGGCGGCGCATCGGTAATCTGCGGCGCAGGCGAGCCGCTAGCGAGCGCGCGGCGCCCTTGCTGTTCCAGTTGTTGCGCGATGGTGTCGTCCACCACGATCGGTAGCGTGAGGATCAACGCACCATACGATTTGCCGTGCGGGTCAAGCGAGAGCGAACGCGTGACGCCACCACCGAGAGAGTTCTCCAGCACGAAGTTGAGCGCATCGACGTTGGGCATCTCGTAGCGCGTGATTGCGCCGCGCACCAGATCGCCAAAATGCGCGCGTACCCGCTCGACCGTCACTTGCGCGACCAGCAGTGCGTAATACTCGGGCCGGTAGGCGATTACGCCGATGTTGCTGGCATCGCCCTTGTCACCGGCGCGCGCGTGCGCGATTTCGCGCAGGTAAAAGGTTTTCATGTGATCGTCGCCGGAGTGTTAACCACCGGCCTCCTCAATCACGATGCGCGGCGTGACGGCCTCACGCGGAATCAGCACCGAGTAAATCGCCAGCACTTCGCGCACCGTGGTGCGTGGCAGCGACGACATTGCCGGGCCTTTGCCGACCAGGGTTTCGACTTCGCCAGCGAGCTTGGCTGCATCGCGCTTGTGCTTCGCGCGTCCGGCAAAGCGCAGACGCACTTCATACGGCTCCTGCGCAGTCGGCAGCGAGGCCGCGCCATGCAATGAATTGATGCCGATGTAATCGACGCGCAACTCGTCCAACTGCACGCCGCCGATGCGCAAGCGTTGGCGCACCACCTGCTCGGCGAGGCGTGCGCGGTTGATGCAACCGAGACCCGCATAGGTGATCTCGGCTTCGCCGATCCAGCCTTCCTTGATGCCGACCGATACTTTGAGTTGCTCGGGCCGCGCCCGCCCGCGTCCACCGCTGATGCGCACCTGATTGACACCTACTTCGTCGAGCCGCACACCGGTGAAATCGACCACCACGTCGGGCGTGATGTAGGTGGCCGGATCGTGAATTTCGTAGAGCATCTGCTCGGTGCAAATGGCACGGTTGATCACACCGCCGGTGCCGGCCACCTTGGCGACGATGCAGCCGCCATCGGGCGACATGTCGAGAAACGGGTAGCCGAGATTGCCGAGGTCGGGTACGTCCTTGTAACCGGGGTCGGCAAAAAAACCGCCCGACACGTTCGCGCCGCATTCGACCATGTCGGCACACACCTGACCCTGGCCGAGCAGATTCCAGTCGTCCTGTGCCCAGCCGAATTCATGGATCATCGGCGCGAGGAACAGCGAGCAATCGGCGACGCGCCCGGTGAGCACGATGTCTGCTCCCTGACGCAGTGCTTCGACGATGTTGTCGGCACCGAGATAGGCATTGGCACAGGTGATCTCGCCAGAGAGTGTGGCAAGTGGCAACCCGGTCTCCATAATCGGCAGCGTGGCGGCGTGCGTGCGGCAGTAGTCGATCACGTCGTCGCCGAGCACCGCCGCGATCTTCATCGGCCCGAGTTGGAGGTTGCGCACTACCTCTGTGGTTTTGGCCAGTGCGCCCAGTGGATTGGCCGCGCCCATGCTGGTGACGATGCGCGTGCCGTGTCGCACGCAATGTGGCAACACCGCGCGCAGACGCGCTTCAAGCAGTTCGTTGAAACCCTTGGACGGGTCGAGCAGACGTTGTGCATTCGCGAGTGCAATGGTGCGCTCGGCGAGGGTTTCGAAGACGAGGTAATCAAGCGCACCGTGTTCGGCCAGCAGTGCGGCAGGTTCGATGCGGTCGCCGGCATAGCTTGCGCCCGCACCGATGCGCAGGCGCGTAGTGCAGCCTGCCACGCTTATTCGCCCTTGATGTTTCGAAGCTTGATCACACGCGCCCATTTTTCGGCGTCCTGCTTTTGCAGCGCGGCGAGCGCGGCCGGCGTGCCGGGTGCTGGCACCACACCTGAGGCCATCATCCTTGACTTGACGCCTTCACTCTCCAGAGTGCGGCGCATCGCGGCATTGACGCGCTCGACTTCGGCCGCTGGCGTGCCCTTCGATGCATAGATCGCATACCAGTTGTTCGAATCCACGCCGGGGATGCCCATTTCATCGAGCGTGCGCACCTCGGGCAGCAGTGGGTGGCGCTTGGGCGCGGCGAGGCCGAGCGCCTTCAACTTGCCGCCCTTGATGTTGGCGAGCGCCGGTGGCACGTCGATGAACAGGCCGTCGATGTGGCCCGCGATCGCATCGATGATCGCCGGGCCGACACCTTTGTAAGGCACGTGACGCAGTTGTGTCTTGCTTACATCGGCGAGCAACTCCATCGCCAGATGCGGCATGCTGCCGATGCCGGACGAGCCCATCGTCGCGCCGCCGGCCTTCAGCTTTGCGGCAGCGATGAACTCGGGCACCGTGTTGGCGGGGTTGTTGATGCTGGTCACCAGCACTTCGTCGGTGTTGCACACCAATGTCACCGGCGTGAGGTCGCGCACCGGGTCATACGCGAGCTTCTCGTAGAGCGACGGGCTGATCGACACCGGGCCGGTGGTGGTGAGGAAGAGGGTCTGTCCGTCCGGCGCGGCCTTGGCGACGAAGTCGGCGGCGATACCGGCATTGGCGCCGGTCTTGTTCTCGACGATCACCTGCTGTCCCAATTCCTTGCCCAATTGATCGGCCATCAGGCGCGCCACAAAATCAATCGGGCCGCCAGGGGGAAAGCCGACGATCAGGCGTGTGGTCCTGGTGGTTTGCGCGCGCAACGCGCCGCTGGCGAGCGCGCAGGCGGCTCCCGCTCCCTGCAACAAGGTACGGCGATTCCGGTTGATGCGCATGATCCAGTCTCCTTGATCCGTGGCGGGTCCACGCGGGTGTGCGCCCGGCACTCTGCCGATAGGGCAGTGGGCTTAAATTTCATTATATCGACAAGCTGACAACCGCACCCACCAAGGGTTGCGTTCAAACATGCCTTGGAGAGTGGCTCCCACCAACGGTTTTATCTTGGTTTCCACCATTGGTTCGTTGCAGGCGCGCCGCGCCGGCGCACGCTCTACTCGCTGCGCACGCCTTTCACGTCGAGGGCGTGGCCGATGGAAGAGGCGATGGCGGCTTGGCAGGCATCAGGCAGACCCTGGCGTGCGATTGGATGCGCCCGTCAGGCCGTTCTGCGCTAGTCGGACAGCGGGATCTTCGCCTTCTGCACGAAGTCGCCCCAGTATTTTTTCTGTGCAACAAGAAAGGCGCGAAACTCATCGGGCGAAGCGCTGGCTGCGGCCTCGAGGCCCACGTTGCGAGACGACTGCGAAGTCGTCGATCGGATCAAAGGGAAATTTTTTCGAGAGGTTTGGCGAAAAGGTGTGTACCGTCGCAGACGTCGCCAGCAGCGTATAGCCGTCGGGCGCGGCTTGCGCTGGCAACGGTACGCCTCGCTATACTTCTTCCGTCAAGCATTCCATCCAGCCCGAGGCCCTCCATGTCCGTGACCCCACTGAAGTCTCTCCGCCCTGTCGCCGGCGCTGATGCGCCACGCCAAGCCAAGATCCACCTTGCTGCGGCCTACCGCCTGGCAGTGTTCGATGACCTTGAAGAGGGCATCGACAACCACTTCACCATGACGGTGCCGGGTTGCGATGACCGCTACCTGATACTGCCGTTCGGCCTGCATTGGTCGGAAGCCCGCGCCAGCGACATGATCATCTTCAACGAACAAGGCGAAACGCTTGAAGGCGAAGGCGTGGTGGAGCTATCGGCGCAGTGCATCCACGCGCCGATCCACCGCATCACCGGCGCGAGGGTCGTACTGCACACCCACCAGACTTGGGCTGTGGCGCTCAACATGCTCAAAGACAACCGCCTGTTGCCAGCGAGCCAGACCGCTGCGTTTTTCCACGGCCATGTGGCCTACGACGATACCTACCAAGGCACGGCAGACTTCGTTGAAGAGGGTGAGCGCCTCGCGCACCTGATCGGCAAGAAGCAGGTGCTGTTCATGAAAAACCACGGCGTGCTGGTGGTGGGCGATACCGTGGCGCAGGCCTACCGGCGGCTCTACAAGCTCGAACGCGTCTGCCGCGCGCAGGTACTGGCGATGAGCACCGGCCAGCCGCTGCAAATTCTCTCTGACGACATCGTGGCGCAGGTGCAATCGCCACCGCCGGATGACCGGCATGTCCGCAGCGAGCGCGAGCGCCTCTACTTCGAGGCCATGATGCGCGTGCTCGACCGGGAACTGCCAGGCTACGCCGACTGATCTGCGCGATTTGCGCTTAACGCACCAACCCGCAGGAGACAGCAATGAGTGAACCACGCCTGGTCGATCCCGGTGAAGTCGTCATGACCGGGGAAAATTCCTTCATCCGCCTCTCTGACGATGGCGGCAAGACTCTCACTGACCGGGTCAGCCACTGGCGTGTGCTGTGGTCGCCCGCAGGGCCCGGGCATGCGTTGTTCATCGACAGCCCGCTCACCGGCAGCGGCCTGCGGGTCTACGCCGACAACATCGGCATGGCGCGCTATCTGCAGCGCCGTGTCGAGACCCTGCTGCATGCCCCCTTCGGTGATGAATCGCTACCGGTGGTCGATGCCGAGTTCGCACGCACCGGCAATGCGCTCGCCACCGT